>CAZFWZ010000047.1:0-19270 GCA_964522765.1 uncultured Caulobacterales bacterium
GGATGGTGGGGCGGACTGGATAATCTGTTCCTCGGCGGATTAGAGCGCGACGCGGTCTCTGGCACCATACCAGAATCGGTCTTTCTCGCGTTCCAGATGACTTTCGCGATTATCACGCCAGCCCTCATTGTCGGCGCTTTTGTCGAGCGGGTAAAGTTTTTGCCTGTGCTTATTTTCACAACGCTTTGGCTTTTGTTTGTGTATGCGCCTGTTTGCCATTGGATTTGGGGCGGCGGCTGGCTCTCCAACCTCAACGACGGCGTCGTTGATTTTGCGGGCGGTCTTGTCGTTCACGCCACGGCAGGTATCTCGGCGCTTGTCTATGTACTGCTGCTCGGTAAGCGCAAAGGCTTCCCAAATGACTTGGCTGTGCCGCACCGCCCTGCAATTGTGATGATCGGCGCGTCTATGCTTTGGGTCGGCTGGTTTGGCTTTAATGGCGGTTCACAATTGGCCGCTGACGGCGGCGCAGGTATGGCGCTTCTCGTCACGCACATTGCCGCCTCTATGGGCACGCTCGTTTGGATTGTCATGGAAGCCATTAGCTCGCGCAAGCCTACACTCGTCGGCGCGGCGACAGGCACGATTGCAGGCCTTGCCACGGTTACGCCTGCAGCAGGTGTTTTAGGGCCGCAAGGCGCTATCCTGATGGGCCTCGCAGGCGGTCTTGTCTGTTACGCAGCCGTAAACCTCATTCGCGTTCGCTTGAAAATTGATGACAGTCTTGACGTCTTTGCGGTTCACGGCGTTGGCGGTATCCTCGGTATTTTGCTGCTGCCATTCCTTTCAGCTACGGCGCTAGGCGGCACAGGGGACGGCGATTTTATGACACAGCTCATCGGTACGGGGGCCGTTATCGCATGGTCAGCTATTGCCTCCTTCATAATCCTCTTTGGCCTTAAAGTTACGCTTGGACTGCGCGTCACCGAAGAGCAGGAATATGAAGGCCTTGACGTGAGCCTTCACGGCGAAAGCGCGTATAACTAAGCGCTGTATTGCCGCTGAATTAAGCGCCATCCTTTGGGATGGCGTTTTTTTTTGGCAGTTTAAAGCCGTCTTGACGATATAGGAATATTTACCTAAAACTAAGTGCTCGATGTTTACACATACTGAAATTTGGACGGCGCTTGACCGCCTTGCGGAAAGCTTCTCGACAAGCCCGTCGGGTCTTGCGCGCGAAGCAGGGCTTGATCCCACTAGCTTTAATCGTTCAAAGCGTCTTTCGGGCAGCGGTAAGCCGCGCTGGCCTTCGACTGAGAGCTTATCCAAAGTCTTAAGTGTTGTTGATATGAGCTTTGAAGATTTTGCAGCCCTTGCGGGCAATACACGCGGGCAGGGCGCCTCCGTACCTGTTATCGGTCTCGCCCAAGCGGGCGATCAGGGCTTTTTTGATGATAGCGGCTATCCCGTTGGTGCGGGTTGGGATGAGGTGCGTATGCCGGGGCTGACGGATGAAAATTGCTACGCACTGGAGATTGTTGGCGATAGCATGGCGCCGGTTTTTCGCGCAGGTGACCGTGTTGTTGTGGCCCCTAATCAAACCGTGCGGCGCGGGGACCGCGTTGTCGTCAAAACTATAGACGGCGAGATTATGGCGAAGGAGCTGCGCAGTCTAACCCAGCGCAAAGTTGGGCTAATCTCGCTTAATCCAGACTATGATGACCGCGAACTTGATCGCCGCAATGTGCAGTGGATTGCGCGCATTGTTTGGGTATCGCAATAGATATTGTGTTTATCATGCGGCCTGCTTACATAGTGTGAAACAGCTAGATACAAATGGCCTTTATGGCTTGGAGATTATATGACATTCCCACAATCCATTTTAATATATTTTGTTGCGCCGGCTTTAAGCTTCCTCATTTTCATGGTTTTTGCGCAAGTCATCCTAAGCTGGCTACTAGCGTTTAATATCATCAATATGAAAAACCCGATTGTGGCACAAATCTATTATGGTCTTGAGAAAATCCTCGGCCCGATTTATCGGCCTATTCGAAATGTTTTGCCCGCAATGGGAGGGCTGGATCTCTCACCGATTGTTGTGCTCTTCGCGGCTTATTGGATTAGAGACTTTGTAGTTCTACAAAAACTCGTTTCAATATTTGGTTAGTGCTTAAGCAAATTTAAATATGAGCTCTGAAATATGTGTGCATCGCTATTAATCTAGCGTTTGTAAAAAGAACTGAAGTATCTGCCTATCCCGATGTGTGCGGTTTGCTTCAGACCTGAAACCGTGCTTTTCGCCAGGATAAGTCATGATCTGGAAATTTTGCTGACCCCGCGCCTGCATTTCGCCCATCAGTTTAATGGAATGGCGGAACACCACATTATCATCCGCCATGCCGTGTATCAGCAGTAGCGGCTGGGTCAGTCCGTCAAGATAAGGAAAAATGCCGTTGTTTTCATAGGCGCCTTCGGTGTAATTCTTATCACCTTTTACGGGACTGCCAAGATAACGTTCTGTGTAAGCCGTATCATATAGCGCCCAATCAGTAACCGGCGCGCCGGATACGCCGCTCGCGTAATCATCCGTTTGCGCGAGCATATGCAGTGCCATATACCCGCCGTAACTCCAGCCATAAACGCCCATCTTGTCAGGGTTGACAAAATCCTGCGACTTAAGCCACTGCGCCCCAAGTTTTTGATCTTTAACTTCGGAGCGGCCCATAGAGCGGTAAAGTACATCTTCAAAGGCTTTACCGCGTCCTGTGGCGCCGCGGTTGTCCATCATAAAGACAACAAAGCCGTGATCTGCGAGCGTTTGTGCAAAAAGCTTTCGGCCCCACGCCTTACTTACCCGCTGCACGCCCGGCCCGCCGTAAACCAGCGTAATGGCGGGGCGCTTTTCTCCGGTCTTTAGGTCTTTAGGCTTAAGCAGGAAGTAATCCATCATCTGCCCGTCTTCCGCGGCTATCTGCCCGTATTCAGGCGTGATATGGCTGCTTTTAAACTCGGCATAAGGATGATTCTCATTCAACGCATTTTCATTCAGCCAGGCCAGCGGCGTGCCGTCAGCTTTGAAGGCGCGCGTTTGCGGGGGTGTGTCGTCATTTGAAAAATAGCCAATATATCGCGTGCAGCCTTTGTTAAAGCTGGCCCCGTGAGTGCCCGCGCCAGATGAGATTTGTGTGGCTTCACCCCCGCTAAGCGGGACGCGGAAAATATGCCGCTCAAGAGGCGTGTCTTTCCAGCCAGTGACATAAACATCACCTGTCATTTGATTAACGCAGTTCACGCCCGTCACAAGAAGGCCGTCTGGCGTAATAGCTGAAAGCTCCCCCGCCTCGCTGACGCGGTAAAGACGGTTAATGCCGCTGCGTTCACTTTGCCATAAAAAACTGCCGTCTTTCATTGCGTTCAAATTAGGCGCGGGAACATTAAGCCATGTCGGCGAGGTTTCGGTAAAGAAAACTTCGCTGCTGCCAGTGTCCGGGTTAATTTTATAAAATGTGTGGGTTTTATGATCACGCGCAAGGATGCCGGCATAAAGTGTTTTGCCGTCCGCGCTCCAATTCACTCGGGTCAGATAAATGTCTTTGTCATCACCAATATCAACCCACGTCGTTGTCCCGCCTTGGCGCGAAACAACGCCGAGTTTGACGGCGGCATTATCGGTGCCGGCGAAAGGATATCTCTGCGAGACATTTTCAATACCGCTCGCGCCAAATTCAATGCGGTTTTCAATAACAACTGGGCTTTCGTCAATTTGCGTATAGGCAATGCGCGAGGCGTCAGGCGCCATCCAATAGCCTGTGTTGCGGTCAAGTTCTTCTTGGACGACAAAACTGGCGGTGGCGTTGCGAATGAGGTTGGTGGCCCCATCAGAAAGCTGGCGTTCCAGACCTGTCTCTAGCTCATTAATGTACAGATTATTTTCGCGTACATAGGCGACATATTTTCCGTCCCGCGAGACTTTCGGGTCAGTTTCAAACCCTTTGGTGGCGGTCACTTGGCGCGCTTTGCGAGTGTTTAGGTCATATAAGAAAAGGTCTCCGCCAAGCGGAAACATCAGCAGATTATCGCCAACCCAACTATAGGAGACAATACCGCTTCCATATTCACGCGCGCGTTCGCGGCGGTTTTTCTCTTCTGCAGAAAGCTCTTCTGGCGCGCCGAGCAAGTCAGTTGAGCTCACGAGAATGCGGCCTTCACCGGTTTCTAGGTCATAGCCCCAGAGGTCTTGCTGACGGGCGTCATCTGCGCGGCCTTGCAAGACTGTCACCATAGCTCCGTCGGGCGAAATCGCCGCGCGGCGCAAGGAGGTGCCAGATAGGGAAGGGCTAGCATTAATGCGCTCCGGGGTAAGCTTGCCGGGGCCGGGTGTCGCCGTAAGGTAGCTTTGGCTTGTGGTCTTGGATAGGTTTGTCACAGGGGCCTCATTTTGGATTTGGGAACAAGCGGTGAGCGTAAGGGCGCTAGCCGTTAATATGATGGCAGATTTTAAGAGTTTCATGGCTGGCCCTTGAGACAGAATTTTCTACAGTTCTAACGAGCTGAGCGCCAAGCGCAAGCGCGGCGAAGGAACCTGATAAAACCATCTCAAATATGAGGGCGGCTTAAAACTTCTGGCATGATGACCTATTTAGAAACGCTTGCCGCTGATTTGCGGATCGCTTCGTTGATTTCACCGCGCAGCAGCGCGGTTTCGACGATTGTAGGATCAGCCGCCAGTGAATTTTCTATGTCAACCTTCGCCGCCTCTAGTTTGCCAAGGTGGCGGCGGGCATCGGCGCGGTAACGCAGCGCGCCTGCGTGAGTTTTGTCAAAGACCAGCACAGATGTAAGATCTGTCTCCGCATAATCATAATGCCCCAGCAGGGCATAGGCTCGTGCGCGCGCAATGCGCAAATCAATATGACTTTTCACAAGCTTTAACCCTGCTGTAGATGAAGCATAAGCTTCTTTGGGTAGATTGGAGAGTAGCCAGAAATTGGCGGCTTCAGTGTAAAAATCGGCGCGCATTTGCGGCGTGCCGCCATCAGGCGCCTTGGCCAGTTGGTTGAGGCGGTAAGCGGCTTCTTCGGTTTGACCCACGCCAAAGAGCGCCATGGCTTCGCAATGTTTGGCACGTCGTCCGCCGCCATTGTCGCGCCAAATCATCGCCTCTTCATAAGCAAGTTCTGGGTCTTCGGCGATACGTTCGAGGCAAATTTTATGTTCACTATCAAATTGTGAGGTGAGGTTATTTGCATGTGCGGGGACTCCCGAAAAGAGAAACCCCATTGCAAGCACAGCGGGGAGCGTTAGGACAGAAAGGGAATGTTTAAGTAATGTCATGAATATTATCTATCGGGAGGTTGGGTCACGCGCAATGCAGAGGTCTGTTAAATTACAGTCAGAAAGCGCAGCGTCTGGGCTTGCTTTCAAGCGCGGCGAAAAAACGGCTTTGCTATTTGGTGCGGGCTATTGCGCGCTGCATCTTGCCCCTCATTTGCAAGATATGGGGTACCGAATTTTTGCGACTGTTAGACAGGGCAAGAAGAATGCGTGGCTAAGACGGCGCGGGATAGAACCGATAAAATTAACAGGTGAGGTAACGGAGCCGCTGCGCGCTATTTTGCGGCGAGCAGAGGTTTTGGTATCTTCCGTACCGCCGCTGCGAGGGGGGACTGATCCCATTCTAATGTCATTAGGCGAGGATTATAAAAAGCTAACGCCAAAACTTAAGTGGGCCGGATATTTATCTGCCACTTCGGTTTACGGTGATAGAGGCGGACAATGGGCGTTTGAAGATGAACTTTTAAAGCCTAGCACGGCGCGAGGCCTGGCCCGCGTAGAGGCTGAACTTGCGTGGCTTGAAACGGGGTGGCCCGTGCATGTGTTCCGCCTCGCGGGAATTTATGGTCCGCAAATTGGCGGCGCAAAGACGGGCGTGACGCGTAACCCTCTTGCGCGTCTTAAAGACGGCAGGGCAAGAGCGGTTATAAAAGAGGGGCATATCGTCAACCGTATTCATGTCAATGATATTACGGCGGCGCTTTTGGCCTCTATTGCCCGTCCAAACCCCACGCGCGTTTACAACATTTCTGACGGACATCCTGCGCCGCCGCAAGATGTGCTTGAGTTTGGCGCGCGGCTATTGGGTGTTTCGCTGCCGCCGCAGGTGAGTGTCGATGACCCCACAGTGTCAGATATGGCGCGCAGCTTTTACCAAGACAATAAACGCGTTGATGTTTCGCGGGCAAAGACGGAGCTGGACTGGTTGCCCCGTGTACAGGATTATCGTCAAGGCCTCGTTACGCTCGCGCAAAGTGAGCATCCAGATCAAGTTTATCTCGCAGGACACATGAGAGTGCCAGAGTCCGAACGGTCTGCGGTCCTTTCTGCGCTTGCGCATCATATTGCGCAGAGCCGCGCTGAAGCTGGATGTTTGAGGTTTGAGGTCACCCAAGATGAAACTCAGCCGTCAAAATTTCATGTCTTTGAAGTTTTCAAATCGCAAAAACTTTTTGACCTCCACCAAGAGCGTAGCCGCGAGAGCCTTTGGGCAAAGGCGTCTAAAAATTGCCCGCGTGATTATGTCATCAAAGGGCCAGACCCTATACACTAGACATTCAGTAAAGGCGGCCCCAAATAGGGCTGATGTCACGATCCTCCCACGCCCAGATTGACGATGAGCTAAAAAAAGAACGCTCGCTACGTTATCAACTTAAAAGCTTCGGGCGGCTTTGGCCATATCTTTGGGTGAAAGGTAATGCTGGATTTAAAATCCGGATTATTGCTGCACTGCTATTGACGATTACGGGCAAGTTTTTTCTGGTCGGCGCGCCGTTTTTCATGGGCGCCGCAATTGATGCGGTGACGAGCGCTAAGACAGGCGGATTTGATTTTTCCAAAGCGGGGTGGGGCATTGGGGTTTTTATCCTTGGTTACGGCGGAATTAGGCTGCTCTCGGTGATGATAAATGAGGGACGCGAATATATATTCGCCCCTGTGGGGCAACATGCACAGCGCACTGTTGCGACCTCGACATTCGCGCATCTGCACAAATTATCACTGCGCTACCATCTTGAGAAACGCACAGGGGGTCTCTCGCGCGTGGTTGAACGCGGCATACGCTCTATCGATTTTCTCTTTCGTTTTTTGCTGTTTAATATTGGCCCGACATTTCTTGAACTGGCCATTGCGGCGACGGCCTTTTGGATAGCCTTTAGCTGGGAATTTGCGGCCATTGCGACCTTTATCGTGCTGACCTATATCGCGTTCACCGTAATGACAACAGAATGGCGGCTGCGCTTTCGCCGCGACATGAATAAGAAAGATACCGAAGCCAATGCGCGGGCTGTGGATAGTCTTCTTAATTATGAAACCGTGAAATATTTCGGCGCGGAGACCATGGAAACGGCGCGTTATGACGGCGCAATGGCAGGCTATCAAAAGGCGGCTATCCTCTCGCGGACCTCGCTTGCCACCGTGAATATCGGTCAGAGCTTTCTCATGAATCTTGGGCTTATCCTCATAATGGGGCTGGCGAGCGCGCGCGTTCTTGATGGGGATATGACGATTGGTGATATCACCACAGTTGTTCTGGTGATGACGCAGATTTACCGGCCGCTCAATATTCTTGGTTTTGCTTACCGCGAAATTAAACAGGCCCTTACAGACATGGAAAAGATGTTTTCTCTTCTTGATTTGACGCCAGAGATTATCGATGCGCCAGACGCAAAAGCGTTGAGTGATGTCCGCGGTGAAATTAAGTTTGAAGGGGTTAATTTCTATTATGATAAAGACCGCCAAATTCTATATGACGTGAGTTTTAGCGTAGAGTCTGGGCAACGCGTCGCGCTTGTTGGCCCGACGGGTGCAGGAAAATCGACTATCTCTCGTATCCTCTTTAGGTTTTATGATACGGCGTCGGGCCGTGTTACGATTGACGGCCATGGCCTGAAATCATTGACTCAAGATAGCGTGCGCGCCGCCATCGGGATCGTCCCTCAGGACACGGTGCTATTTAACGATACGATTGGCTATAATATTGGCTATGCAAAAGAGGGCGCGAGCCAAGACGACATAGAAGCCGCTGCGCGCGCGGCGCAGATACATGATTTCATTATGTCTTTACCTAAGGGTTATTACACAATGGTTGGGGAGCGCGGGTTGAAACTCTCTGGCGGAGAAAAACAGCGCGTTGCAATCGCAAGGACGCTGCTTAAGGACCCGCCGATACTCTTTCTCGATGAGGCGACGTCCGCACTTGATAACACGACAGAGCGCGATATTCAAAGCGCACTGGACGCGGCCTCTGAGAACCGCACAACCCTAATTATTGCGCACCGTTTAACCACTGTGACAGGGGCAGATAAGATTATTGTTCTCAATGAAGGACGAGTTGCAGAGGAAGGCACGCATAAGCAGCTTCTGGCACGCGAGGGCCTTTATGCCGCTCTATGGCAAGAGCAGGCCAAAGAAGAGGCCGTATAAACAAACGCCGCCAGCGAAACCGGCGGCGCTATATTTGGTGGCTAGGCTATTTTAGAAACGGCGCAGATAAGTGGCTGCAAGCGAATCTGCTGTCCCGGCACCACCGTTGAGATCATAACGCGTATAATCAAAGCGAAGACCGTTCACATTATCGAAGTCATATTCAAGTCCTGCACCATAGGCGATGCCGTCAAAGTCATCTGACGTACTGCCAGTATTGTTTGAGGCCCCGATTTGTGTCGTGTGATACCCGACGCGGGCCAGCGCCCCAAAACGACGGTTAATTGGCACGCGGCCGACCGCAAAAGCGGCAAGTGAGTGATCGACTTCAGCGTCGATGCCGCCGCCAATATCATCATCATTCACGCCAAAGCTGCCTTCGACTTCGGCACCGTACCAACTTTTCTGAACGCCAAGACGTCCAACAATACCGAAAAGATCATCGTCTACGTCATACATGATGCCGCCGATATTGCCGTAATAGCTAGGGCCGTAACTGCCGCGAAGTGATGGCGCGCCATAAGATCTATTAGCGGGGCCAGTATTAGGGCCTCTATATGGACCTGTCTGAGAGGTCGGCGCTGGCACAGGATTTCCGTATTGGTCGTGATAGCCGTTATGAGCTGTCTTAACTTGGCCTTGGGGGAAAATCTCTGTTGGCTGTGGCTCTAGCACCACTTGACCGCCTGCATATGGGTTTGCAGCTTCATTATTAGTCCCGCCTGCGTACCAACCACTATTATTGCCATAATCAGACATTGTATGTGAATGGGTGTTCGAAGCTGTTTGCGTATAGTTGCCGCTCACTGGCGAGGGTGTGTTATAAGCGGTCTGTCCAAAACCAAGCGCAGAGCAAGCTGACAGTGAGACGGCCGCAAGAAGTAACGGCGTGAATTTAATAAGCTGGTGCATGATTGCCCCCATGTTTCATTTTGGGCCACTTCGGGATTGAAGAGGCTTTCAAATGTTAGGGCTTCAATAAGCGTGCCATGCTTGTGGCTAAAGAAAATAGGCGTAATTATAGCGCTTTTGAATGGCTCTAGAGCCCACGCACTTTTTCAATAGCGTCAGTCAGGTTTTCAATATTTTGCTTTTCTTGCTCGACGCCAAGTTCGAGGGCAATCAGCTTTCCTTTTTGATTCAGCGTCAAATCTTTACCATCAAAATGGCGGGCTTTAATGCGCATATATTTAGACAGCTTGGTTTGATGCTGTTCCATGCGCAGCTGTAATTGCTCAATAAAGGCGCGAATATCCACGCCGTCTACTCCATAAAACTTTACGAGTAATTCGTCTTTAATGGAGGGCTGTCGACAGGGCTTACTCGACCAACTCATCAAAGCGGTTTTTCCTTTGGGCGTAATCGTGTGAACAATACGGTTAGGTTTTCCGCTTTGGGAAATTTCTTGGCTTTCAACGTAGCCTTTTTCACGCAATTTTCCTAGCTCGCGGTAAATTTGCTGATGGCTGGCACGCCAGAAAAAGCCAATAGAGGCATCAAAATTCTTTGCCAAATCATAGCCGCTCATGGGCCGTTCGGTGAGGCAGACAAGTATTGCTTCGGATAATGCCATGTAATTCCCTTTTGCGGCAGCGTTTGCCACGCGGTTTCTCTTGTTATTATGCACTTATATGCATATCAATAGCCTGCAGAACACTTAGCATAAAGGCGTCCCATGGCAAAGCTTCCCGATTACACCTCCCTTAAAGGCAAAACGGTTTTCATGTCAGGCGGCTCGCGCGGCATTGGGCTGGAGATCGCCAAATCCTGCGCGCAGGCGGGTGCCAATGTGTGTATCGCGGCTAAGACTGATAAGCCGCACCCAAAGCTTGAAGGCACTATCCATACGGCCGCGGCGCAAATTGAGGCGGCGGGCCGTGCGCATAACGTTCGGGCTTTACCCACAGTGTGCGATATTCGCGATGAGGCGGCCGTGCAGCGCTCCGTTGAGGCGTGTGTCGAGACATTTGGCGGCATTGATATTTGCGTAAATAATGCGAGCGCGATTTCGCTCACGCCGACTACAGGAACGGATATGAAGCGTTACGACCTGATGAACCAGGTGAATGCGCGCGGTACGTTTTTGCTCTCTAAACTCACCCAGCCACACCTTAAAAAATCCAGCAATCCGCATATTCTCAATATTTCGCCGCCGCTGGATATGTCGGCCAAGTGGTTCAAAAACCATACGGCCTATACTATGGCAAAATACGGCATGAGCCTGTGCACGCTGGGCATGGCCGAGGAATTTAGAAAAGACGGTATTGCGGTCAATTCGCTTTGGCCGATGACGTCCATTGATACGGCAGCCGTGCGCAATGTGCTTGGCGGTGACAGCATGGCTAAGATGAGCCGCTTGCCGTCCATTATGGCAGAGGCTGCCTTCCAACTTCTTTCCCAAGACGCCAAGGCCTTTACGGGCCAATTCGTGATTGATGAATTTATTCTGGCTGAGACAGGGACGACTGATTTTAAGCAATATAATCAACCGGGTTATGATGGTCCGCTCGCAGCAGACTTTTTCGTGCCAGATGATTGGCTGAAAAAATCCAAATCTAACGTCATGCAACACCCTGGTTATAAATAGGAATCAATATGAGAACGCTTAACGCAGTCGATCCGACGCCGGAGCAAATCAAAGATTTTTTCGCCCATGAAAAAGCGGGCGAGCCTGTCTATATGCTTAACCTCTTGAAATTCAAAGACCGCGCGAGCTATTCTGACCGCGAGACCAATCCGGATAATGATGTGAGCGGTGAGGCGGCTTATGGGCGTTACGCCAAAGCTTTTGGCGAGCTGATGCGAGACAAAGACATTGGTTTTGAAACAAGCTTCGCAGGTAGTATGAATGCCATGCTGATTGGACAAGATGTTGAAGCTACGAAGTGGGATAAGATCGCGATAGCGAAATATCCAGATGCGAAAACTATGTTTGAATGTGTCTCTTCTGAGGCTTACCGTAAAATCCATTATCACCGTAAAGCAGGCCTCGAAGGCCAGCTCCTCATTTCTTGCTCTGCGGAAAAGGTCTTTTAAATGTCTCAAACTCTGCTTGTGAATAAAGAAGACTTTGCCGAAGTCGCGCTGGTGAATATTGAGGAAGAGGCTCTAGACGAGGGCTGTATCCGTCTTAAGCTTGGACCGTGGGCGCTGACGGCGAATAACGTGACCTATATGCTGACGGGTGATCAGATTGGCTATTGGCATTATTTTAATCCCGCTGACTATGGCATTCAGATGGACGAGGGCGACGGCATTAAATGGGGGCGCATGCCTGTTTGGGGTTACGGCGAGGTGACGGAAAGCAGATGCGGCGAGGTGAAAGTCGGGCAACGCATATACGGGTTTTTGCCCATAGCCGATAATTTTGACATGCGCCCCGTTAAACTTACGCCGCACGGCTTTCAAGACGGAATGGAACACCGCACCAAGTTGCATAGCCTGTATAATGGCCTGACATTTACCGACAAGGACCCGTCTTTTGGCGTGCACGAAGATTTGCAGCCCGTGTTACGCCCGCTTTTTACCACCAGTTTTTTGATTGATGACTTCCTAGCGGAGAAAGAATTTTTCGGCGCAGAGCAAGTGCTCCTATTATCTGCCAGTTCAAAGACAGCCCTTGGCACGGCGTTTTGCCTTAAAGAACGCGGCGCCTTACCAACAATTGGACTTACGTCTGAACGCAATAAGGATTTTGTAGCCGGAACAGGATTTTATGACGGCGTACATACATATGACGCCATCACTGATATGAACCCAGATGTAAAAACAGTCATTGTCGATATGGCGGGAAATGGGGATGTGATGGAAACGGTGCTGAATCATTTTGAAGAAAACATCACCTATATCTGCCGCGTTGGAATTTCGCATTGGGACGCAAAGCCTAATGTATCGACTAAGGGCAAAACACCGTCAGGGTTTTTCTTCGCCCCTGATCAAGCCAAAGCCCGTATCGCTGATTGGGGCGGGGCAGGGTTTAACGAGCGCCTTGGCGCGCGCTGGTTGCCGTTTTGTGACAGCGCGAGCCACTGGCTGACCGTTGAAAAACAAAGCGGAGTTGAGCCGCTACTCAAAATTTACAAAGATATGCTGGACGGCACAGCCACGCCTGACAAAGGCTATCTCTTTTCGCTTTAGGAGGCTCCTCATGAGCTACACATGTTTTGACGTTACAATTGAGAATAAAATTGCGCATATCGTTTTAAACCGCCCCGAAAAACGTAATGCTATGATTGCAGAGTTTTGGACGGAGCTGCCCGAGATTATTCGCGATATAGACGCGGGCTCCAAAGCTCGCGTCATCGTCATTTCTTCAACAGGCCCCGTGTTTTCGGCTGGCATTGACCTGTCGATGTTTTCTGGGGACATGAATATGGATAAAAACGATCCCCAGCAAGGTCTCAACTTTTTGCAAAACAATGTACTGCCTTTGCAAGATAGCTTTTCCGCCATTGAGCAGTGCCGTATTCCTGTGCTCGCGGCTATTCAAGGCGGGTGCTTCGGCGGTGGCGTAGACTTCATAACAGCCTGCGATATGCGTTACGGCACTGCTGATAGCTTTATCACAATTTACGAAATTATTGTCGGTATGACGGCAGACGTTGGTACGTTTCCGCGTATCCTTAATCACATGCCCGAAGGCGTCGTGCGAGAGCTCGCCTATACAGGCCGCAAAATGCACGCGGATGAATGTAAATCACGCGGGCTGTTTAATGAGGTTTACGCTGACCATGCAGCTATGATGACAGCCGTTATGAAAACGGCGGCCGAGATTGCGTCTCGCCCGCCGCTCGCTGTTCATGGCTGTAAACATATCATCACCTATGCGCGCGACCATAACACGGCCGATACGCTTGAGCATATTGCGGTGTGGAATATGTCTATGCTTATTCCAGCTGAGATGATGGAAGCGATGCAGGCCAAAGGGCAAAAGCGGCCCGGCAAATTTGCCGAGCTACCCATCCTCAAACGTAAAGTTTGAAATCGCTTAAAACGTCCCTTTAACTGAGACGCGGAAATTGCGTCCAGGCAGCGGGACAAGTTCTTTTAAAAATGAGCTGTGCTGACGCGCTTCATCATCAAATAAATTGAGCGCCGAAACAGATAGCGTGACGCCCTCGCGCGCGTGCCAATCAACAAAGGCGTTCACCAGCGCGTAATCATCCGTTGGCGTATCAAAATCACTGACCTTATTTTGCTCTGCCACGTAATCGATCTCTGCTCTAAGTTTGAACAGATCATTTTTGGCTTCCAGTCCGGCTAAAATAGAAAGCGGCGGAATACGCGGCAGATTATCATCATCGGTTTTCGCGCGAACATACTCAAGAAGTGCATCGGCTGAAATATCAAAGCTTGAGACCCTGCCAATATCCACGCCGCCTAAAACTTCAAAGCCTCTGAATGTGGCGTCTTGTGCTGTGAACTGGAACACGTCCAGACCGTCTTCAACCTCGCCTGTTGCGCTCTCGAAAACATAATCGTCATAGTCCGTATAAAACACGTTGGCCGTCAAATAATGTCCGTCTTGACGGTAACGGAAAGCGGCCTCAACCCCTGTTGATGTTTCTAGGCCAAGCGTAGGGTCGCCGACTTCAAATTGATCCGTCGCGAGATGAGGGCCATTAGAAAAGAGCTCTTCCGTTGTTGGCGCGCGTTCTGTGCGAAAGACAGTGCCGCCAATACGTGCGGCATCTGACAAATGATAATCACCGCCAGCTGAAAGGCTAAACGCATCAAAATTGCGGCTGCCTGTGCCATTGCTTTCCTCTTGATCGGTGTTTTCATACCGCACCGCGCCTTCGAGGTGCAAATCGCCAATTTCCGTTTGCTGGAACGTATAAAGTCCAATTTGCTCTGTTGTGGTTGGGGGCACGAAGGCCTCCTCTCCAATAGCGGAAAAATCACGATAGCGAATTTGCGCGCCGTAAGCTGCGCGCCAATTGCCCTGTTCTCGCTGCAAGGCTTCAACGCGAACTTCATAACCTTCATTTGTAAAGACTGTGCCGATTTCATCACCTTCAAATTCGGTGTGTTCGTAATCGGCGTAGCCGGCGAAGAGGTCAACTCGTTCGAAAAATCCGTCAAGCTGAAGCTGCCCATTCACATCCACGCGTGTCTGGTCCAAACCGATGGTGACAAGTTCTTCTTCCTCGCCTTCTCCTTCTTCCTCTTCTTCGCCTTCCTCATGTCCTCCTGGAACACCGTAATCTGTTTCAAAGTTATGAACGGCGATACCAATAAACCCGCGCGATCCAATATAGGAAAGACCGCCTGTGTAGGATTCGGACTCAACGAATGAATTTTCGACTGTACCAAAAGCTTCTTCCTCCTCCTCGAATTCTTCTCCTCCTTCTTCGGCTTCAGCTTCTTCAGCGGCGCGTAGAGCCGCGCTTTCTGCAAAGCCTGGAATGTCATAATCTTCAGAGTCGCGAATAGCGCCGTCTAAGTGCAGGACAAACGATTTACCAAGCGGCACATCAACAGAGCCAGCAAGGTCATAGCCATCATCAACACTCGTAGCGCCTGCGCGAAAAGCCCCTTCAATACCGTCTGGCATTTCGTTTGGGATACGTCCGTCAATCACATTGACCACGCCTCCTGCGCCGGAACTGCCGTAACGCAGCAATGCCGCGCCGCGCAGAACTTCAATGCGCTCGGCTTGCGCGGGCTCGACAGCAACAGCGTGATCAGGTGAGGCGGATGAGGCATCAATAGATCCGATACCATTGGCCAATACGCGTACACGGTCTCCGCCTTGGCCGCGAATGATCGGCCGCGACGCGCCTGCGCCAAATGAGGTGGACGAGACGCCAGGTTCAAGTTTCAAGGTTTCGCCAATAGTCGCAGCGAGACGTGAGTTAAGTTCATCGCCTGACAAGACAGAGACGCCTGTGATGGCTTCATCGACAGAACGAGCTAGCGGAGAGCCTGTGACAATAATTTCGTCCAAGGCCTCAGTTGAGAGTGAACGGTTTTGCGCAAAAGCGGATGAAGACAGTGCAAAAAGGCTTGCGGATAAAGCAAGTGTGGCCACGCGCGCGCGGCGAAGTGATGTAAAAGTCATAGTTGTGATAATCCCAAACAGAAAAAAGTAGTCGCCCTGAAATTAGGGCGTAATCGAGTCTAATTCTGTTAGGAAGGAGGGCCTCGCGGCGGGGGTTCCCGTCCGCGGTAAAGGCGCGTTGGGGCATTAATAAAATCGACTTCAAAAATTACCGTTGGGCTAGATTGCAGCGCTGGTAATTCAGGCGCGGCTGTGGGCGCAGGGACGATGGCCTGCGTTTCGTTTTGTACGCTGACCACACAAAGCTCGCCGTCATGTTCATGTGGGCCAGAGCCATAACTTGCGGCATGAGATAGGCTTGTACCTTGCAGCAGCAAGAATAGCGCTGTCACCACAATGGCGACATAACGATATGCCTTAGTCATGTTAAAATTCGTGCTCATAATTGTAATATTATATCAATACATGGGGCGAGACAAGCGTAATAGATAACTTAAAACCCGCCGCCTGTCTTAAATCCGCCGCTGCGCCGACCCCCGCCAAAACCGCCTGATTTAGGGCGGCGAACTCTGGGAAGGCTTTGACGCGGCCGGCGCGGAATGGAGGTGCGCCGTCTTGCGGGGCTATTGCGACCCCATCCGCTAGAGCGTCCGCCACTGGGCCATCCCCCCCCACTTGTGCGCGCAATTCCTTCTAACACGCCAAACACGTCGCCAATATCAAGGCCTGAATTACGGCGTCCATAGCCGCGAGTTTGGCGTGGCAAGCGCAGGCCTTCAGTCCAATCACCGCCGCCAAAATCGGTATCTGAATAGCGTTTATTTGTACGTTGATTGCGCGTGATTTGCTTCCACAAGTCCTTGCTAGAGCGCTCACCAGCCAGCACTTGCGTCATTAAGGCCGTAATAAGGTCGGCGCGTTTAAAGCTTGAGCTTGGCGCGTCATAGCGGCGGGCTTTGAAATTTTGTCGCACGGCCTGTAACTCTGATAGAGTTTTTTGATATTTTCCTAAAAGGTTTTTTGCTTCGCGCTGATCGGTGGTCAAATCGTCTTGCGCGCCGCTAAGGTCTCTGAGCATTTCGACAGCGGAGTCGTCTTCACGCGTGCGAGTCTGAGCCGCAAGGCGGCGTAGTTTTGAAAGGTTTTGGCGTGATAAAATATCCGATAATAGTGTCACGGCCTCTCTATAGGGCCCTGTCTCCCCAACTGCGAGCGCAGAGTGCGCGGCTATTAATGTCTCGTGGCTCTCCTCCGCCGCTGCGGTTTTCATATCTATATCGTCGAGGGTTTTCTGCGCCGTGAGTGACGCCTTATGTTTTGCGCTGACGCCTTGGCTGACGAGCCAGTCAGCTTCGAATTTTTGCAAAGCGTTTTGCGCGCCCAGCACATCGCCTTCTAGGGCCTCAACATGGTTTTGAAGCCGCACGGGTATTGCCGTGAGGCGGCGGTAATTTTCGGCGGCTTGACGATATCCCGAAAGCCGCGCCACGCCGCCGTCGAGCCATTTGGTCAAAAACCATCCCTTAGCTTCGCCGGTTCCGTAGCCGCGTTTCTGTAAATAAGAGAAGAACGGATCTTGGCGGTAAGGCTCGCCCTTGGTCTTTTCATCCGCTTGAGCCATGGCGAGCTTTTCCTCAGCGCGGCTGACTGTGCGTTCTAGCCGTTCAACCTCGTCAAGCTGCGCATTATAATTCGTATCTTTTAACAAGTCGGCTTCAGCCTTAGCCGCCGCCTTATCATAAGCGTCGATGGCTTTGGCTGTGAGGACCTCCTGAGTGCGGCGATTTTTTTCTAGAACTTCAATAGATTTTTGAGATTTCGCAACATCGGCCTGCGCGTTTTTTAGTGCAAGATCATGGGCCTCCAAAAGCTGTCCTGCTTGACGGTCAGCATAGCCCAGCTCACCGCCCGCTTCGCCGCCGCCGAGAACGTCTAGACGGTCGCGGGCAATCTGCTCAAAGGCGCTGGCTTGTCTGCGCTGTAAATCAAGAAGCGCTTCGCCGGCGCGCGTTGACAAATCAGCCGCTTCGCCAGCACGCGCGCGGGCTTTGGACAGCACGCCGTCAAGCTGGTGCAATATGGAAAGACCTGCGCTCATCTTACCACTCCACTATATAACCGAGGGGCCAATTCTCTGCCCCGTCAAAGCTTAGAATGGGATCAACAGCCCCGCGCGATTTAGCGCCGAGAATGTCGTTTTGGATAATCTGATCGTCTTTTTTATCTGCTGCGACAGCGTCAAAGACAGCTTTTGGTACGCGCACGCCAAATTTACTGATGGTTTGACGGCTCTTATATTCTTCATCTTCTATGGAGAGCTCAAGTATATCCCCGTCTGCTGCGACAGGCTCAACAATCAGATAGAAGTTACGAATGTCAGCATTGGTTTGACTATCAAGATAAACGCCGCTCGCCTCATTAAAGCGGGACACAATACGAAGCTGATAGCTTTGCGAAAGGGCGGTCGAAAAAGCTTCGAGCTGCGCAGCGGCCTGTTTGGCCTCCGCGATATCATTATTTGCCAAAGCAATATCTCCAGCTGCAAATAAATCCTCTGCCCGCGCTTTAAGCTCTGGCGTGGCGGCAATAGACACAGCGCGCTCGCGTGCCGTTTCAAGCCGCTGCGGCAAAACCGTATTAATTAATTTTTGGTCTTGCTTGGCTTCAACTTGGGCGGGACGTACAAAACCGACATAATTTACGGCGAGAACTGAGCCGATAATAAAGCTAACGGTATAGACAAGCGGCAACCATTTGCGGCGCGAAATATAGGCTTTCGCTAGCGAAGTCATCGGACCCTTTTTAGGAGGATGATAAGCAAAGCGCTCTTCCTCCAGCGCCATGACGCCGTCCATCAAGACATCATCAGGGACTGAAATGCCTTGCGCGTTATAAATGCCGCGAAGGCGATTGATTAAATCTTCGCGCCGTTCGCCCGCGTTCATATCCGAGGCGACCATTTCGCGTTCATGACGCAGCGTATCGACAACATCCATGGCGAGCATGATGTCGTCGAGTTTTTCAGGCTTAGCTGAAACGGTGGGAAGGGGGGTCTCTGTCATCACTATAGCCCGCCGTTAAGGCGAGCCTTGTTTAAATCAGGCCCAGCGTCGTCGCTGCGCCGCTCTCAGCCAGTCTTGCAAGACGCCGTTTACCGTCTTCAACAATGGTCCTAATTTCAGCGGAGTTATCTGTCGCCATGACGCGCATTTCAGCAATAATATCTTGGCTGCGTTCTTGGTAAGCCACAACGGAATCAAGAAGTTTCTTTACAGCCGCTGCAGAGACGGTCGGGCCGTAACCGGCTTTGATGGCCGCTTCTTGAACATGGTCTCCGACCTCGGCGAGAACTTCGAGACTATCTTCAATGCCTTTTTTCATGGCATTGAGCGTCTGCGTGCTCTCGTGCAATCCGTGCATGCCCGTAAGTGTCGCAGTGAGCGCGGTCAACACAACTTCATTTGTCCCAAAGAAGGAAATAGATTGCGCATAGACGCGTTCTTTGGCGTTACGCATTTGCACCAAGCGGCTCATCACGACTTCGGATGTGTTGTAACCCACTGTTAAATTATCAGATAGGTCTTTGGCGATTTGATAGCGTTTGTCAGCCGCTTGCAGGGCGCGCAATGCTTCGTCGCGTTTGAGCTCAAGTTTGGAACGCCGGACAGGATCATCGCCTGTAAAAGCTTCGAGCGCCGCGACGGCCTCTGCGACTTTGTTTTTCTTTGTCTCAAGTTGCTTGGACGCTTTTTTCAAGACGTCAAATGAGAGAACTTCTGAGTTTTTCATCGCGCCGCGAAAGTCCATATAGGCTTCAAGGATAAGCTGCTCGCGCTCAATCTGGTTTTT
>CAZFWZ010000048.1:0-19237 GCA_964522765.1 uncultured Caulobacterales bacterium
CAAGATTTGTTCTGTTAATTTGTAGCCTCTGATGAGATAGAGACGCCACCCTATCAGAGAAAAACGGGCCGCAAAGCCCCTATTGAGCAGAGTTTATGAACCACCAGAAAATCGTCACTCGTTTTGCGCCTTCTCCGACAGGGTTTCTGCATATTGGCGGCGCGCGGACAGCTCTATTTAATTGGTATTTTACAAAGCATATGGCTCTTCAGGGGCACGACACATCCTTTCTTTTGCGTATCGAAGACACAGATAAAGCCCGTTCCACAGATGAAGCCACACAGGCTATTCTAGACGGCCTAGAGTGGCTTGGCCTGAGCTATGACGGCGAGATAGTTTATCAAAGCAAAAACGCACCCAAACATGTTGATGCGGCTCAGGCGCTCCTCACAGCAGGTAAAGCTTATAAGTGTTACTGCACCGCAGAAGAACTCGAAGAAATACGAGCTGCTAGCGAAACCGCGTTCCGTTCCCCTTGGCGCGATAAGACCGAGACGCAAGACAAGCCCTACACAGTTCGTTTCCGTGTCCCGGAAGGGAAAACCTACTTAACCGACCATGTACAGGGTGACATCACATGGGAAAATGAGAATTTCGATGATCTGGTGCTACTGCGCGCCGACGGCTCGCCCACTTACATGCTGGCCGTAGTGGTGGATGATCACGATATGGGCGTCACTCATGTTTTGCGCGGGGATGACCATCTTATCAATGCGGGACGTCAGACACAAATTTATCAAGCTCTAGGCTGGGCCGTGCCTGACTGGGCTCATGTCCCGCTTATACACGGGCCAGACGGTAAAAAACTCTCCAAGCGTCACGGAGCCCTAGGCGTCGAAACTTATCGCGATCTTGGTTATCTCCCCGCTGGACTACGTAATTACTTACTTAAGCTAGGCTGGGCGTATAGCGATATGGAAATTTTCACAGATTCTGAGGCGGCGAAAGTTTTTACACTCGGCGGTATCAATAGCGCCCCAGCACGACTTGATTTTGATAAAATGGACTTCATCAACGGACAGCACATTTTAAACACTGAAACTTCAGAGCTACTGGCGCAGGCGGCTCCTTTTTTCATAGCTGAAAACGGCGGCCCGCTCTCGGCCGAGAAAGAGCTACGGCTCGCGGCGGCTATGGAGAGTTTGAAGCCACGGTCAAAAACACTCGCCGAAATGGCGGCGCAATCCGCTTATTTACTCGCCGACCGCCCGCTGTCTATTTCAGGAAAAAAGGCCAAACCGTTCAAAAATGTTACCACAATGGACTATTTACGCTCTTTAACTTCACGGCTTAATGCCTTAGAAGACAGCCAATGGAACGACGATGCCTTGCAGAACGTTTTATCGGCCTTTGCGGAGGAACACGGGATTGGGTTCGGTAAAATCGGACAGCCCGTACGAGCGGCACTCACTGCTGGTGCACCTTCTCCCGATTTATCTCTTGTACTCGCCCTTCTAGGCAAAGAAGAGACTTTAGGCCGCATTGAGGATGTTTTAAGTGGCGCATCGCTAAATATTGAATAGATAAAAAACGACGGAAAGAGGAAAATTATGGAAAATCTGATTAAGAATACAGGAACAGCCAAACTCACTATTGGTAGCGACACGCATGAACTGCCAATATATTCTGGTTCACTTGGCGCACCCGGTATCGACGTCAGAGCTCTCCACAAAGCTTCAGGTCACTTTACATTCGACCCAGGCTATACCTCCACATGCTCAACTGAGAGCCAAATTACATTCATTGATGGCAATAAAGGTCAGCTTCTTTATCGCGGTTATCCAATTGAACAGCTTGCCGAAAAATCGTCATTCCTGGAAGTCGCCTATCTCCTCATTAATGGCGAACTCCCTAATAAGACTCAGCATAAGACATTCACCGACACAATCACATCCCACACAATGCTACACGACCAAGTCGAGAGCTTCTTTAATGGTTTTCGCCGCGACGCTCACCCTATGGCCATGATGTGCGGAACAGTCGGCGCGTTATCTGGTTTCTACCATGACGACGCCCATACAACAGAAGACGAAGCTCGTAACCAAGCAATACATCGTCTCATCGCGAAAATTCCAACAATCGCAGCGCGCAGCTACAAATACTCAATCGGTCAACCTGCTGTTTATCCTGACAACTCACTTTCCTATGCTGAAAACTTCCTCAACATGTGCTTCTCTGTTCCGGCTGAACGTTACAAAGCCAGCCCAACAATCGTTGACGCTATGGACAAGATTTTCACCCTTCATGCCGATCACGAACAAAATGCGTCTACATCGACAGTACGCCTTGCAGGCTCATCAGGCGCAAATCCTTATGCCTGTATCGCGGCGGGCGTTGCCTGCCTGTGGGGACCAAGCCACGGCGGCGCGAATGAAGCTTGCCTTAACATGCTACGCGAGATTGGCACGGTTGATCGTATCCCTGAATTTATCGCCCGCGCAAAAGACAAGTCCGACCCCTTCCGTCTTATGGGTTTTGGTCACCGCGTTTATAAAAACTTCGACCCACGCTCACGCGTTATGCAAAAAGTCGCCCATCAGGTTCTTGATGAACTAAACCTCAAAAATCCAATTCTGGACGTGGCGAAAGAGCTTGAAAAGATTGCGCTTGAGGACGAGTATTTTGTTGCAAAGAAGCTTTATCCTAATGTGGACTTCTATTCTGGCATCGTGCTTTCTGCGCTTGGCTTCCCGACATCCATGTTCACAGTGCTCTTTGCACTCGCGCGCACGGTAGGCTGGATTTCACAGTGGAACGAAATGCTCGAAGATCCAAGCCAACGTATTGGCCGTCCGCGTCAGCTCTATACAGGTGCGGCAGAACGTGACTATCTTCCAATGAGTAAGCGCTAGCCCAAAGTTAAACTAAGTATTTTCTGCGCAGCGCCATCACTGGCGCTGCCGTCTTTGCCTCGCATCACATTGGCCTGAGCCTTTAAGTCTTGAGATATACGCGCCGTTTCGGCGTGATTATCGAGAAAACCGGACACTGCTGCCGATATATTTTCAGGCGTAACCTGCTCTTGCAACAATTCTGGCATAAGTGATTTACCCGCCGAAATATTTATCAATGAGATAAAATCAGGTTTATACAGCTTTTTCGCCATCCACCATGTGGAGCCCTTAAGTTTATAAAGCACAACAGTAGGAATGCCGACTATGGCAAGCTGTGTTGTGACCGTGCCTGAACATGCTATAGCAACATCCGATGCAGCGAAAACATCATATTTACGCGCCTCCTCAACAAGATGTATATCTCCCAAGTCAGCGTCTCCCGTTATTATGTTTTTCAGCGTGTCAGAAACAGGGCTTACGAAAACAAGATCGGGATAGGCAGCCTTCAGGCTTTTGAGTGCGGACATAATCGAGCCTTGAAGCTGGGCGAGTTCAGAGTGTCGGCTACCGAAAAGAACAGCACATATTTTCTGGTTCGAATTCGCGCCAATGTCCTCCCGTATTGCGGCTGCATCTCCCTGACTGAAATCAGTATCAAACATGGGGTTGCCAACATGCGTCACCGAAAGACCGTATTTTTCAAAATAAGGGGCGTCGAAACTATGAATGCTCAGGACATGATCCACGGATTTCGCCAGTAATTTAGCCCTGCCCTCGCGCATAGCCCAAACTTGAGGAGCCACATACTTTACTATTTTGCCTTTAAAACCAGCCGCTTTAAGCCGCTGCGACACCCGTATCATGAACCCCCAACTATCGATCAACACGGCAACGTCTGGGCTCGCATTCATAATCGAAACAACCGTTTCTTTCACGCGTTTAAGAACAAGCGGATAGGCCCGTATAGCTTCAGAAAACCCTAAAATTGACAAACCAGAGATATCCACTTGGCTTTGAACATTTTTCGCCTTTATAGCCGCGCCGCCAACCGCGCTGATTTGAACATCTGGATTTTGGCGACGGAGCGACGAAATAAGTTTTGCACCGAGTTGATCAGAAGAGTTTTCAACCGCCACAATAAAGATGTGCGGGAGAGGCACAGCTTAAACCTCTAACGCGGGCAGGCCTGCGACAAAAATCCCAGCCGCGTCCGAAGCCTTCACGAGCTCTTCGCGAGAAAACACGAAACTACGGCCGCCTTCTGTTACGATACCTGCTAGGCCTGCTGCGGCAGCAAGCTCGACCGTACGCAGGCCGATAGTTGGTAAATCAACTCGCGTTTCCTGCCCGGGTTTGACCATTTTCGCCAGAACCCCTCGCCGGGCTTCAGGCGTGCCGCGAATAGTTTCTGGCAAATCAATCAGGCGCTGCAACATAGCATCTGTGCCCTCCTGGGCTTCGACAGCAAGGACTAAGCCATCACAAATAACGGCTGCCTGACCAATATCTAGCGTTCCTATTTGCCGCGCTATACGGCAAGCTTTTTCACTATCTAGACGATGAGCCGGCGACATTATGACTGTACCGAGGTGTCCGTCGGGCATCAATACATGGGCACATAGCTCTTGCGGGGCGATAATTTCAAAGCCGTCACTTTCAAAGCTAGAAAGTAAATAAGATAAAAGCGCATCATCGCCATGACGCGCCGCTGTAATAACGCCTGGAAGACGGCGCAATCCTTTAAAATCAGGTTTTAAAGCCTTAAAATCTGGGCGTTCAATATTACCCGCAAAACAAATGTGGTTACATTCCGCTTTCTTCAGTGTTCGCGTAATTTTACCCAATTTAGCGGCATCAATTGTTGAAACTAAAATGTCATCAGGCAAGTCAACAGGTGTTCCCGTCAAGGCAATCACATGAATCTCATGCCCAGCAGATTGGCACCCTTGAATGACAGCGAGAGGAAGATCTCCACTTCCTGCAATGAGGCCAATCTTCACGACTAGATTCCGTTACGCGGCAAGCAAACTGGACGTTTGTCTTGATTTCTAATAAAGTCGACAATCTCCATGACCAGTTCATGATCTTTGTATAAATGAGCGGTATCCTCAAGACGTTCGGCAAAGGTGCCCTCTTGCGCAAATAACAAACGATAAGCGGCGCGAAGATCGCGCACGGCATTACGGTCAAAGCCTCGCCGCTTAAGCCCAATTACATTTAGCCCTGTTAGGTAAGCTGTATTGCCTACGACAGATCCATAGGGAATGACGTCAGTGGTCACAGTTGCCATACCTCCAACAAATGCATGAGCTCCAATACGAGTATGTTGATGGACCGCGCAAAGCCCGCCTAAAATAGCGTGATCGCCTATTGTGACAGCCCCGCCAATTTGTGCACCGTTTGAAATGACGACCTTATTTCCAACAAGACCTTCATGAGCGAGATGCGTACCCACCATAAAATAACAATCATCGCCAATACGTGTCTCAGAACGCCCCGCATCTGTACCGGGATGAACATTTACAAGCTCTCGGAACGTATTGCGCTCGCCTATCGAAATAGACACAGGGCCGTCCTTATGTTTGAAATCTTGCGGTGGGTGGCCCATGGACACAAATGGGTACAGCTTACAATCAGCTCCTATTGTCGTATGCCCCGTCAAATTGACTTGACTGATTAATTCAACATTTTTGCCGAGTTTCACATCTGGGCCGACAACACAAAGCGGGCCGATCGTCACTCCATCGTCAAATTCAGCCTTAGGATCAACATGAGCTGACGGATGTATTATAACAGCCATGATTACCCTTTCTTGAATTCCATCTGCGCAGCCGCAAATGAGAGTGTTGCGGCGAGTTTATCACCGACAAATGCTTTACCCGAAAACTTGTAAAACGGGAGACGGATCTTCTCAATACTCACTTCAATGCGAAGGACTTCGTTAGGATAGACAGGGCGTTTAAATTTAGCAGAGTCGACATTGGAAAAAGCTATAAATTTATCTTCATCCAACCCCCGCGTGAGCGATACCAATAACGCTCCCGCTTGCGCAACAGTTTCAATAATTAAAACGCCGGGCATGATAGGCATGTTTGGAAAATGACCTTTAAAGTAATCGGCTTTTGGCGACACATCGGACTCAATAATAATATTGTTTTCTCCCAAATCGATGACACGATCGATAAATAGCATTGGTTCACGATGCGGCAAATATTCTTTGATGGTTTGGCGTAAAATTGGAAGTTTATAATCCATCAGATGTCTTCTTTGGTCTTCGAGATAGGCGTCTCATTGTTGCAACTTCGCGCATCCAATCACCCATGGGCTGAGCCGGTGTGCCGCCCCATTTTTCGCCTTCAGGAATATTATGCATAACACCGGAACGAGCGGCAATATATACGTTATCGCCAATCTCCACGTGATCTGCCAGACCAACGGCTCCGCCCATCATCACATTACGGCCAACTTTGCAGCTCCCAGAAATCCCCGTAAAGGCCGCAAGACAGCTACCCTTTCCAATCTCTACATTATGTGCAATTTGGACGAGGTTATCGATTTTGACGCAATCACCAAGAATAGTATCCTCTAATTGTCCTCGGTCGATACAGCTATTAGCGCCAATTTGGACATCGTCTCCGATTATAACCCGGCCAAAATGTGGTATATCAATCATACCAATTTCATCTTTGTCGACGCCAAAGCCGCGTCCGCCGATAACGACGCTCGCCTTTATAACACAATTCTTACCAATTTGAGCCGCCTGAATAGAAACATTTGGCCCTATATTACAGCCCTGCGCAATAGTTACGCCCGGGCCAATAACCGCGTTAGGCGAAATGGTGACATTTTCTCCAATTATAGCGCCCGCGCCCATGACAACGGATTGATGAACATTGGCTGACTTGGCAATTTGCGCTGCACCTGATGTTCCCTCAAGCGTCTTCATCGATCCGAGCTTTGCCATAGATCGCGCGAAATGAGCACGCGGGGTCTTGGTCACAAGCGGAATGATATGCTCAGCACCAACATGATGAGCAAGGTCTTCAGTCACAAAACACGCTGTCGCCTTAGAGCTCTTGAGCAATTTTAGAGACTTTTTGGAGCCAATAAAAGTTAAGCTACCAGGTTTCGCCGCTTCTAAGCGCGTAATATCGGATATAGTCTCATCCAAAAACTTAGGGTCTGGAAGCGTAACTCCCAGACCCTCTATGATTTCAGAAATCAATAATGGGCCGTGCGAGACATAAAATCTGTCATCTAACACAAACCAACTCCAATATTATTTGCGCGGCAAACGTTCACGCACTACAGATACCGTCCGCATTTGAGAATTTAGGCGAGATATTACTGTTTCTGTAATATCTGTTGACTTACCGCCATAAATAACAAGCGACCGATCAAGAATAACGTCCGCATTACGCTCAGCTACAATTGATTCAAGAATAGTCGCAAGCTTTTCATTTACCTGTTTCATGGCTTTGGCTTCTGTAACTTGCAACTCACGTTGCTTGTAAGCGGCTTCAACTTGAGTTTTTTTACCTTTTTGCACCAAATCCTGCGCACGTTTTTGAAGGTCCGGACGGGTCTTTAGTGCAGAAGCATCCATGCTTTTAAGTTCTGCCATCAAACGGTCTCGCTCTGACTCAATCGGAGATGCCGAAGCTTTAAGCTCAGATTCCATAGATTTACCAATAGATTCTAATTGAGCTGCGATATGTTTACCAACCGAAGAGTCGCGAATGACGCGGCCTTGATCAACAACTAAGATTGTGGATTGTGCAAAAGCAACACCTGCGAAGGCAAAGCTGGCAGCCACGCCTAAAACGGTGCGGCGAAGAGTTTTCATATATGACATATTAGAACCTTGTTCGAGTCGTAAATTGGAATGATTTTCGCTCATCAAATGGATGTTGTTTGATAGGCTTGGTAAAGTCAAAACGGATTGGACCGAAAGGGCTTTCCCAGTAGACGCTGGCCCCAATTATGGCGCGTAGAGACAAGCTATCTATTGTCTCAGTCCTGATATTACCTTCCGTAACATCGAATTGGAATGCTTCATCTATCAATCCTACAGTGCCAGCTTCTCCAAACACACTACCTGAAAGTTGCGGCACGAAAAGAGGAAAACTCACCTCAGTTGCAGCTAGACCATAAGCGTTACCGCCAAGCGCTAGACCCCGAACTGTTTCGCCCGTAAGCAAATTTGTTTGAAGCACACGCGCCCCAATCCCGGTTGGCTCATAACCACGGAAATCGAAAGAACCTTTATAGAAACGGTCATTTTGCAGTACATTGTCCCCGCCCCAACCTCTTATGTAACCACCAAAGAGCTTACCAGAAGCAACTACGTTCTTAAACAAGCCGCGATAGAAGTTCGCTTGCAGCTCACTGCGTAGATATTTCACTTCGCCGCCAATACCCGCAAAATCCTGAGTCCAGCGTACATCAAACCCGCCCGTTGGCGTGATTGGATCGTTGCGGCGATCCCAAGCAAATGTGTAACCGCCGATAGACGCAACTCGTGACCCCTCTTGCAGACACAAGTTAGCCTGTTGAGAGAAAATTGGATTTGCCAAAGCCGCGACACAGTTAATGCCTGGAATTTCAATGTCTTCGTTCCGTAAGGAATAGCGAGCCGTAAGCGATGTGTTTTCGGTAAGTGGGAAACCAAGACTAATTTGCCCCCCCCGACGGGATTGACGGAAACCTGTTTCATCAAGGAAATCAATCGTTACATCAAAAAGCTCAATACCTGCCGCCAGATTACGACCAAGGAAGCGTGGCTCGGTAAAGCGCAAATCAATTTCGCGGCGATTTGAACTGGCGCGAATAAGGAAGCGCATCAATTGTCCGCGGCCACGTAAATTTCGTTGTGTAATCGATAGGTCCACAAGAAAAGCATCCGCAGACGAGAAGCCCGCAGAGAAAGAAAGCTCACCTGTAGGCTGTTCACTTACTTTAACTTCAACAACAGCGCGATCAGCAGAGCTACCTTGTGTTTCTGTAATCTCCACATCTTCAAAGAAACGTAGTGAGCGCACGCGGTTGCGAGAGCGGTCAAGAAGGATGCGGTTAAAAGCATCACCTTCAACAAGTTCCATTTCGCGGCGAATAACGTAATCGAGCGTCTCAGTGTTACCAACGATATCGATACGTTCAATGTAAACGCGCGGCCCCTCAACAAGATTGAACACGAGGTCAACTGTCTTATCCTCGCGGTTACGTCTAATGTCTGGTTGAATGTCAACAAACGCATAACCTGATGTACCCGCCGCAAATGTAAGCGTATCAATGGCATCTTCAACTTGGCTAGCTTTATAGATTTCGCCTTCTTTAATGCGGACTAATCGGCGTAAAAAATCTTCGTTAAGCGTTTCAAGTTCTGTCTCAACTTTGATATCGCCCCAGCGATACTCTTCACCCTCATCAAGCGTAAAGGTAATATAAAAATCTTCTTGATCGGGTGTAAGTTCAGCCACTGCAGATACAACACGAAAATCAGCAAAGCCTCGATCTGTATAGAATGTACGAAGTTGTTCACGGTCAAACTCAAGACGGCCTGGGTCATAGTTATCATTTGAGCTAAAAAATTTGTACCAAACGGATTGCTCAGTCACGATTTCTTTGCGTAGTCGTGCATCTGAATATTCATTGTTACCGATGAGGTTGATCCGCTTGACGCCCGTGACAGGGCCTTCAGTTATTTCAAAAATCAGGTCAATACGGTTTTGTGGCTGTTGCACAACTTTCGGCGTAACCGTCGCCGCAAAGCGACCAGATTGACGATAAAGCTCAATAATTCGCTGCACATCTTCTTGAACTTTAGAACGCGTAAAAATGGCCCGCGCTTCAGCTTCAATCTCATCAGTAATCTTGTCTGTTTTAAGTGACTTGTTTCCTTCTAGAATAACGCGATTGATGATGGGGTTTTCAACAACCGAAATCAGAACGTTACCGTCCCGAGGGTCAATTTCGACATCAGCGAAAAGACCTGTTGCGTAAAGCGTCTTGATCGACAAATCGATCCGTTCGGCGCTATATGGGTCGCCGCGACCAAAGAGCAGATAAGATGCAACTGTATTAGCTTCTACGCGTTGGTTACCTTGAACCTGGACAGTGCGAATAGTTGTCGGCGCCCTTGGTTGCTCTGTTTCGGCGTCTTGAGCATTAGCTACCGCGGGAAATGCCGCGATAGCAAACAAGCATGTTAATGCTGCAAATAAAGAACACATGACATGTGAAAAAAATATGCGGATAGAATGACCCATTAACTTCATAACTCGCCTGCTTAGGTGAATAAACTTCGGATGTAGCCAATGTCGTTAAACGTCAGCACGACAAACAGCCCTAAGAGGACTGCAAATCCGATTCTAAACCCAAACTCCTGT
This sequence comes from uncultured Caulobacterales bacterium, assembly GCA_964522765.1. Classification (GTDB taxonomy): domain Bacteria; phylum Pseudomonadota; class Alphaproteobacteria; order Caulobacterales; family Maricaulaceae; genus Fretibacter. The sequence continues at coordinate 10,223 of CAZFWZ010000048.1, forward strand.
TTTTGTTCACTTAACGGACGACCCGCTACGGCTTCATAGCCGTAGTAGAGCAAATGTCCACCGTCCAGTGCTGGAATAGGCATTAAATTTGCGACACCTAAACCAATAGAAAGTGCAGCACCAAGGGACAAAAGGGCATAAATCATGTTCCTCAAGCGCTTTCGGACCGTGGTTTCTTGTTGCGAGATATCAACAGCAGTTTTGCCTGTCATTGTCGCGATTCGCGCTACGCCGCCGAGCGCTTTTCCATCTTCTTTCCCCGTAAAAATTCGGCCGATGTATGTTCCTGTCGTTTTCACAGTCAAAATTAAGTCTGACACACCGTGTTCCACTGCAGATGCAACATTGTGATCCATACGCTCCATTGATTGATTCGAAAGTAAAACGCCGATAGTTCCGATATTACTTTTCCCTCCAATAAAGTCTTTTCGTTGTGTCCGTTCAGGCGTAACAGTCGTAGTAATTATCTCTCCATTTCGATCTATAACCGTATTTATCGGTACGCCGCTACGCACGGCGATGTAACCAACTAGCTGTTGATATTCTTCAACATCATCGCCGTTCATGGTTAGAATAAAATCACCGGGCTCAATTCCTGCGGCTGCGGCAGGACTTCCCTCAGCTACACTAGAGATTACCGATTTAAACGAAACTGTGCCGTAAGTTAAAGCTAAAGATGCCGTTATTATTATAGCAAGAAGGAAGTTTGCCATTGGTCCCGCAAGAACAATCAATACGCGTTGATAAAGGGGTTTGAAATGGAAACAGCGGCTTGCTTCCTGACCTTGCGCTTCTAGATCGTCTTTCAATTTAGCAAGTTCCTCACGGTCAGGATTACTTGCCCCACCTGCATCACCGCGAAACTTCACATAGCCGCCAAGCGGAATCCGTCCAACACTCCAAATCTCTCCAGACTTTCGCGTCCACTCCGCAATAGGTTTGCCAAATCCAATAGAGAAACGTTCAATATCTGTTTTAAAAAACTTAGCGACGCTATAGTGTCCAAGCTCATGAAAAAATACAAGCCCGCCAAGCACCAATAAAAAGCTTATCATAAAAATAGGCGTATTAAGTAAAGTCGAAATCATGCTGTGTTTTGCGCAAATTTGTGCAACTTTACAAGGCCTTCAATAGATCGTTTGCAGTTTCTCTGGCCGCGCGGTCCACGTCTAAAACAGCTTCAATATAGTCCAGCGAAGTTGTAAAGTCCTTAGCCTTGCAAAACCGGTCAATCGTGCGCTCAACAGTAGCCGCAATGTCCATAAACCCTATGCGCCCATCCAAAAAGGCACTAACAGCGACTTCGTTGGCAGCATTGAGAACGCATGGCCCCTGCCCGCCGTATTCCAAGGCTTCCCGCGCAAGTCGCAAGGCGGGAAACCGGTCTAGATTAGGGTTAAAAAAAGTCAGGCCAGAAATCTTCGTAAAGTCCAGCCGCTCAACAGGCGCCTCCATACGATTAGGCCAGCCGAGCGCATAGGCAATCGGTGTTCGCATATCGGGGGACCCCATCTGTGCGAGAACGGAACCATCGATATACTCGACCATTGAATGAATAATAGATTGCGGATGTACGATAACGTCAATTTCAGCAGACGGACGATCGAACAAATAAGCCGCCTCGATCAACTCCAACCCTTTATTCATAAGCGTAGCGGAATCTATCGATATTTTTGCTCCCATATTCCAAACAGGATGGGCAAGTGCATCTTTGGGAGCCATTGTTTTCAACTGCTCCGCCTTGGCCTCGCGAAACGGCCCACCGCTCGCGGTCAAAATAAGCCGACGCACGCCTAAAGGTGCGTCTTTCTCAAGGACTTGGAAAATCGCATTATGCTCTGAGTCGACAGGCAGAAGAACTGCCCCAGCCGCCTTTACACGCGACATGAACACATCCCCGGCACAAACAAGACATTCTTTATTTGCAAGGCCTATATGAATGCCTTGATCGACGGCCGCCAAGGTTGGTTCCAAACCTGCGGCGCCGATAATAGCCGCCATTGTGAAATCGCACGGTCGTTTGGCCGCTTCGATGAGCGCATCTGGGCCTATGCCTATTCCTATTTTATGTCCTTCAAGTCGCGTTCTCAAATCATCGGCATTTGCACTATCTGCAAGAGCCACGAAGTCTGCATTGAACTTTATAGCAAGCGCCGCAAGTTTCTGCGCATTACTATTAGCCGTAAGAGATACAATTTTAAATTCGCCTGGCTCAGAGCGCGCAATGATATCAAGCGTGCTATCTCCAATTGAGCCTGTCGCCCCAAGGACCGAAATGCGGCGCGTCATAGCACACTCGGCCAAAGCGACGGCACGAGATAAACAACGGCTGCGCTCGCGATAAGTGCAAGCATAAGTCCGTCTAATCTATCCAACAAACCTCCGTGGCCAGGCATGAGCTTCCCTGTATCTTTCACATTAAAGTGCCGCTTTATACCGCTTTCCAAAAAATCCCCGACAACTGAAAAGATGATAATTGGTATCGCCAACAGGAGCGAAAACCCTAGTGTCAGCGACATAAAATGCCCCGTGACCACCCCTATGATAGACCCCAAAACAACACCTGAAATAAAACCTGACCATGTTTTGTTAGGACTAATTGAAGGTGCGATTTTTGGACCTTTTAAAGCCGACCCTCCGAAATAAGCCCCGACATCAGCACCGATTACAACAAGAATGATAAACAGCAGAGCTTTTAGCCCATCTGAAAAACCGACTATATCTCCACGCATTGCAACCATTAAAATTGTTGGAACCAAAATATAGAGCGTACCCAAAACCGTCCAAAGAACGTTGCCGCGCCGAACCCGCTCTAGCCCTGCGATGACAACTGTTACCGCCAACGCCAAAAAAGTTAGCGCCGTATGGTCGCCGGCCAAATAACCGATTGCAATTGTAAGCCCCACCATGGGTATTACCATCGCGATGAGACCACCCGCGGCATCGGACATACGCACCCATTCAAGCACGAGGCGCAAACCCAAAATAAGTGCAAATATAGCCCACACATATCCGCCAACCCACAAAGGCGGAATGCAAATCGCCGCGAAGGCGACGGCTGATATAACGCGCGGCCCTAAATTCTTCCAGATTGGTTTAGTCTTTGAAGGCGGGCTTGTGGGGTCTGTCGCTGGCACGAGGGCTAAGCCACTTCGGCAGTATCAGATAAATTACCAAAACGGCGATCACGTCCCTGAAATTCAGAAATGGCGGCTTCGAGATCGGCACGGGCAAAATCAGGCCAAAGAACGTCCGTGAACACAAACTCTGCATATGCCGCCTGCCACAGCAAAAAATTGCTAATCCGCTGCTCACCGCTCGTACGGATAACAAGGTCAGGGTCTGGTATATCATTGGTATCAAGGTGGGCCGATAAAACCTGATCCGTTATGTTGTCGCCAGACAAGCCTTTAGCAGTCATGACCTGAACAGCTCTTACCAATTCGTCTCGGCCTCCATAATTAAAGGCAATATTAAGAAAAAACTCATCATTGTTACGTGTCGTCGCTTCGACGCGGTCAATCACCTCTAACAAATCGGGGCGCAATCCCTTGCGAGACCCAATAATTCGCACACGGACATTGTTGGAATTTAGGGTCTCCAAATCATCTGAGACGTATTTTTTAAGCAGCTGAAATAATGCTGCAATTTCAGCTTTTGGACGCGTCCAATTTTCAGTCGAAAAGCTATAAAGCGTGAGATGTTTAATCCCGATATCAGCTGCATCTTCTACAATACGGCGTACCGTTTTAACGCCCGCTTGATGCCCGAACACGCGCGGGCGATGGCGCGCCTGCGCCCAGCGGCCATTGCCGTCCATAATAATGGCAATGTGTAGCGGAACATCCGCCGAATATGTCGGGCGAGCGCTCAAGTCTAGACCTGCATGATTTCGTCGGATTTAATTTTGAGGTTTTCCTCAATCTTATTAATTACATTGTCTGTGGCTTTTTGAATATCAGACTCATGCGCTTTTTTTTCATCTTCGCTCATATCACCAGATTTTTCGAGCTTTTTCACTGTCTCCATACCGTCGCGGCGTACGTTGCGCACGGCTATCTTAGCCTGTTCTGCATAACCGCTCGCGATTTTAGCGAGGTCTTTGCGGCGCTCTTCGGTTAGAGGCGGCATGGGAATACGCATGGTTTGACCATCAATCACAGGATTAATACCAAGATTAGATTGACGTAAAGCGCGCTCTACGGCGCCAACTTGTGACTTATCCCAAACACTCACCAATAGCATACGCGATTCAGGAACGCTCACAGACCCAACTTGATTGAGCGGCGTCATTTGCCCGTAAGCTTCAACCATAATGCCATCTAGTAAAGACGCATTAGCGCGGCCCGTTCGAAGACTTGCAAACTCGTTGCCAAGCGCACTAACGGCGCCGTCCATACGTTGGCGGTATTCCTTTAGATCAAAAACCATATCGTCCTCTATTCTCGCTTTATATTGCCAGTCTCAATGGCAAGATTAAGTCACCTCTTTGTTCTTTTTGGACTATCCATCCGTTGATATTGTTGTGCATGTCCCCTCGCCCTTCATAACGGAGTCAAAACCGCCTTTAGAGTGAAGTGAAAATACGATTATGGGGATTTTGTTGTCGCGCATCAAGGCGACAGCTGAGGAGTCCATAACGCGTAAGTCTTCCGCCAGTACTTTCTGATAGCTCAACGTATCATAGCGTGTCGCGCTCGGGTCTTTTTTCGGATCAGCAGAATAAACGCCGTCTACCTGCGTGCCCTTAAGAAGAGCTTCGCAGTTCATCTCAGCTGCACGCAAAGCGGCAGCTGTGTCGGTTGTAAAATAAGGATTACCTGTGCCAGCTGCAAAAATGACAACGCGCCCCTTTTCCATATGGCGTACGCCGCGGCGACGAATGTAACTCTCACAGACAGTCGGCATTGGGATGGCGGACATAACGCGTGTATCAACGCCTTGCTTTTCAAGCGCGCTTTGCATAGCGAGCGCGTTCATCACGGTTGCGAGCATCCCCATATAGTCGGCGGAAGACCGTTCAATTCCGCCAGCTTGAGCCGACAAGCCCCGGAAAATATTGCCTGCCCCAATGACCAGAGCAATTTGCAGCCCAGAGGCGTGCGCCTCAGCAATTTCGGTCGCGATACGGGCCGTCATGTCTGTATCTATACCGAAATCCTGCTCGCCCATAAGGGCTTCACCAGACAGCTTTAGTAGCACACGTTTGAATTTATAATCGCTCAAGACGGCCTCCTATTGGCTTGGGTTCGATATTACTGAAATAACAGCACGATTCGCCCTAACTCTTTGCGAGAATATAACGAGAAAAGCCTTGGATGCCAGTCTAACGACACCCAAGGCTTGAAATTTATACTGTAGAACGAAAGTAGCTTAAGCGCCGCCCGCAAGCGAAGCGACTTCAGCTGCGAAGTCCTCTTCTTTTTTCTCAATGCCTTCACCAAGCGCCATGCGTACGTAACCTGTCAGTGCAACATCTACGCCAAGAGCTTTAGCTTCGTCAGTAATGACTTGCTCGATTGAACGCTCTCCATCCATGACAAAAATTTGCGTTAACAAAACAGACTCTTTGAAAAACTTTGTCATACGTCCTTCGACCATTTTGTCTACAATTGCTTCTGGCTTTCCAGACTCGAGCGCCTCAGCCTTAAGCATGTCACGTTCTTTTTGAACGACAACTGGGTCAAGATCATCAACTCCAAGCGCAAGTGGGCTTGTCGCCGCGATATGCATCGCGATTTTCTTGCCAAGTTCATTGAGCTTGTCTTTATCCCCAGAAGACTCAAGTGCAACCAAAACGCCAATCTTGCCCATATTCGGCGCAAGTGAATTGTGAACATACCCCGCAACAGCACCCTCATTTACAGAGAGTTTTGCCATGCGGCGAAAGCTCATGTTCTCACCAATCTTACCAACAAGCTTTTTGAAAAATTCAGTGACACTATCACCAGAAGCTGTGTTTGTGGAGGCTAATGCTTCTGTGCTATCTGCTGTCAGCGCAAGCGCTGCGACTTCAGCAACTGCTTTTTGAAACTCATCATTGCGTGCCACGAAATCTGTTTCAGAGTTCACTTCAACCAAAGCTGACGTTGTGCCTTCTATCGCCACAGCGACAAGACCTTCAGCCGCAACACGGCCCGCTTTTTTATCCGCCTTTGCGATACCTTTAGTGCGCAACCAATCCGTCGCAGCCTCAAGGTCGCCGTTCGTCTCATTGAGTGCTTTTTTGCAATCCATCATACCTGCGGACGTAATCTCGCGCAGTTCTTTTACTAATGCAGCCGTAATCTGGGCCATAACTATCTCCGTCTATAAATGAGTATGGGCTACCCGTGAGATAGTCACGAGTAGCCAAAATTTAAAGGGCTAGCTGTCATCCAGCTAAAAGCCGACTAAAATACGTTGAGCTTGCCTTCGTTTTTAGCAAGCAGGTAATAAAACGTGACACGGTTCTTCATGCGTGTCGGCTTCATTGTTGTGCAAACAGCTTTGACCTTGGTCATCGCTTCGTCTTTGTCAGCAATCTCGAGCTTCTTTTTCATGAAGCCTTTGACTATTGTTTCAAGCTCAGTTTCGTCTGAACATGCGACGTATTTACTATCGCGATTGCTAAGCGAGGCACCAAGATGCTTTTGGATTTTTGTGACGACAGCCGCGTCGACATCTGCATCATATTCACGCGTAACGCGAAGGTACTCAGATTCTTCTGCAGGAGCAGATGCCGCTTTAGCTTTAGGCGCTTCTTCAGCTGTAGGAGCGGCTTCAGCCTTAGGCGCAACAGCCACTTTCTTCGCCGGTTTAGTTTCAACAACTGGAGCTGGTTTTGCAGCCGGTGCTGGCGCAGCAACTTCTGGGGCATCCATTGCCATTTCCACTGGGTTCTCAGCAGCGCCTAGATCAACGCCGACATTTGCTTGCGCTTCTGTCATTCCGTCGAGAACAGCGTCTGCAATCAGATCACAGTAAAGCTGAATAGCGCGAGCGGCATCATCATTCCCTGGAATTGGGAAGTCAGCCGCAGATGGATCGCAATTTGTATCAAGAATAGCAATAACAGGTATTTTCAAGCGGCGTGCTTCTTTAATCGCGATGCTTTCTTTGTTCGTGTCGATAACAAACATCAAGTCAGGCTTACCGCCCATATCTTTGATACCGCCAAGCGCTTTGTCGAGCTTTTCTTGCTCACGCGTGAGGTTAAGAAGCTCTTTTTTTGTAAGACCCGACTGGGCTGAGGCTTCCATAATGCCTTCAAGCTCACGTAGACGCTTGATAGAACCAGAAACAGTCTGCCAGTTTGTGAGCATACCGCCGAGCCAACGGTGGTTGACATAATATTGAGCACAGCGCTTGGCTGATGTCGCGACAGGCTCTGACGCCGCGCGTTTTGTGCCTACAAAAAGAATGCGACCACCTTTAGCGGCGACTTCGCGCGCTTGAACAAGCGCTTGGTGAAGCAATGGCACAGTCTGTGACAAATCCATGATGTGGATATTTGAACGGGCTCCGAATATATAAGGTGCCATTTTTGGGTTCCAGCGGTGAGTCTGGTGACCGAAGTGTACGCCTGCCTCAAGCAGTTGACGCATAGAAAATTCAGGAAGAGCCATTGGAATATCTCCTTTGTCCGGTTGGCCTGACAAGAATGTGGAAGCAGATTACCCTGACTTCACCGGAAAAGATCAATGCCTATATGACAAAGACCGCCACCCTTGTGCGAATTAAGCGGCGCTTATAGCTGTGATTCTGCCCATTGCAAGGGCTAAATGTAGAGGGCGCACTGCGCGGCTTAGGCGGCGATGTCTTCTATCGTTTCAATGACGTAACAGGCTTTGAGCGCAGAACGTATTTTATCGTCTGTACCTATACGAATAGGCAGCGCCATAACCCCTTCTCGGCCATCCTCCATGGGAAAAACAATTTCAACGCGCCCCATCTTTTTGGACGGCGCATTAGCGAGCGCGGCTAGGGTTTGGTGGACTTGATCAAGCTGCTCTGGCGCGGTGGAACGCAGGCGCAGCGTAAAGCCCTCAATGCTCGCAGCGATGGTTGTTGTATCAAGCGAGGAAATATGATCGGCGAAAATACGGATTTCGCCATCTCGCATTTCAAGTTTAGCCTGTACCACGACAACGGCGCCCGCGGTCAATATCTCGCGCGATGTTGCAAGCAGCCCTTCTCCAAGAAATATCTCAAAATCCCCTGACGGATCAGATATATCAACATAGGCAAAGCGTTTACCGCGTTTTGACATGCGCTCTTGTCTTTTACGCACTACGCCAGAGAGCTTCACCACCTGCCCTGAACGCTGAAAGCGCTCTTCAATATCAATTGCCAATACGGAGTTTCGCACGTCAGGAAGGTTTGAATAAGCCTCAAGCGGATGGCCGCCGAGATAAAAACCAACGGCCCCAAGCTCATTATCAAGCTGTTCAACAGTGCCCCATGGCGGAGCTTCGGCTAAATCAGGCTCAGCCATAGCCATATCATCACCGCCAAACAGCCCGCCTTGATTAGAATTTCGTTCTTCTGAGGCGCGCGACCCGACAGACTGCAAAATACCCGCAGACGCTAACGTCTTAGCTCGGTTGGGCTCAAGGCAGTCAAAGGCCCCGCCACGCGCAAGGTTTTCAATCGCGCGCTTATTGACGATGCGCGTATCAACACGACGAGCAAAATCAAACAAGTCAATAAATTGACCGCCCTCTTCACGGACGCTGACGAGATGTCGCATTGCTTCAACACCTACATTTTTTAACGCGCCGAGCGCATAACGGACCTGACCGTCTTCAACTTCGAAATCAGCGGCAGACGCATTCACGCAGGGTGGTAAAACACCAATCTCCATACGTTTGGCTTCTTGGTAAAATTGCGCCAGCTTTTCTACATTTGCGATATCAAGGCTCATTGTGGCGGAGATAAATTCAGTCGGATAAAGCGCTTTGAGATAAGCTGTCTGGAACGAAATCATCGCATAGGCGGCGGCATGAGATTTGTTAAAGCCGTAGCCTGCAAATT
>CAZFWZ010000049.1:0-2015 GCA_964522765.1 uncultured Caulobacterales bacterium
GGCGAAAAACCCACGGCCATAGTTGTTGGCGCAGGCTTTGGCGGGCTGGCCCTTGCCGTGCGCTTGCAAAGCATGGGGTTTCAAACGACGCTCCTCGACAAGCGCGATAAACCAGGTGGGCGGGCTTATGTTTATGAGGAAAAGGGCTATAAATTTGACGGCGGACCGACGGTTATTACCGACCCCAATTGCCTACGTGAACTGTTTGATCTCTCCGGCCGCAATATGGATGATTATGTCACGCTCTTGCCCGTTGACCCGTTCTACCGATTGCAATGGGAAGATGGCGACACATTTGATTACAATAATGATGATGCGTTTCTAGAGGCACAAATCGCACAGCGTAATCCAGACGATGTCGCGGGCTATCACAAGTTTCTAAATTATTCCAAAGAGCTTTACCGCGAAGGCTATGAGAAGCTCGGAACAACCGCATTTTTGAAAATGCGGCAGATGTTCGCCGCCGCGCCGCAGCTCGTGCGGCTTCGCGCGGACCGCTCCGTTTATTCCATGGTGTCAAAGTTTGTGAAAAACGAACGCGTACGTCAGCTGCTGTCATTTCAATCTCTGCTGGTCGGCGGCAATCCATTTAAGACAAGCTCAATATATGCGCTTATTCATGCGCTGGAGCGCCGCGACGGGGTCTGGTTTGCTAAGGGCGGCACGGGCGCGCTGGTTAAAGGCATTGTGCAACTCTTTGAAGACCTCGGCGGGGAGGTGCGACTCTCCTCCGAAGTGGCCGATATCTATACAGATGGTGACCGCGTGACAGGGGTGACAACCAAAGACGGGTTTACGGCTCATGCTGATTTGGTGTGTTCCAATGCCGATGTTGTGCATACTTATTCAAAGCTTCTTGCGGGGCACGCGCGCGGGCCAAGCTATGCTAAATCATTAAAACGCAAATCTCATTCCATGTCACTTTTCGTGATTTACTTTGGCCTGAAAGCTAAGCACCCCGATATGAAGCATCACATCATTTTGCTTGGCAACCGTTATAAGGAATTGATTGCGGAGATATTCGGGAAGGGCAAAAAGCTGCCGGATGATTTCTCGCTCTATCTCCATGCGCCAAGCGTGACGGATGACAGCCTCGCGCCAGAGGGCTGCAGTGCTTATTATGTGCTCTCGCCCGTGCCGCATTTAGGGCATGCGGATATTGATTGGGATGTGGTTGGCCCGCAATATACCGACAAGATTTTGGACTATCTTGAAAAGCATTCTATTCCCAATCTGCGCCGTGATTTGGATGTGGTGAAAACGCTCACACCCTTTGGCTTTCGCGATGATCTTAACAGCCACCTTGGCAGCGCCTTTTCCGTCGAGCCTATCCTCACCCAATCCGCTTGGTTTCGCCCGCATAACCGCGATGATAAAATCGGCAATATGTATATTGTCGGCGCAGGCACGCACCCCGGCGCAGGCGTACCCGGCGTAGTCGGCGCGGCCAAAGCCACGGCCGGTGTGATTGAGCAGGATTTTGATGGGATACTTGCGGCTTATAAGGCCAAGTCCGGATGGCCGAGTAACCGCTAGCACATGGACGCCATCACCGCACATGGCCATGCCAGCATTAAGAAGGGCAGCAAGTCTTTCGCGATTGCCTCGCGCGTTTTGCCGCCCGCTTTGCGTGATGACGCCTCTATGCTTTATGCGTGGTGCCGCTATTGCGACGATGTGATTGACGGGCAGATCATGGGCCATGACCAGATTGCGGATTATAAGACAGGGCAATCAGAACGGCTTGAAAGGCTTCGCGCCGATACGCGCGCCGCACTAAATGGTGAGCCGACGGATAATCCTGTTTATGCAGGCCTCGCGCGCGTAGTGAACACCCATAACATTGATCACCGCCACCCTTTTGATTTGCTCAAAGGGTTTGAAATGGATGCGAGTGAACGGGTCTATGAGAGCGTCGATAATATACTCGACTATAGCTACCACGTGGCGGGCGTAGTCGGCGTGATGATGGCCAATATTATGGGCGTGCGTGATGCCGCCACGCTCGACCGCGC
>CAZFWZ010000049.1:2115-18907 GCA_964522765.1 uncultured Caulobacterales bacterium
GCGTAAGCGCAAGCGGCGGACGAAAAGTCGCGCTAGCGATGGGCGCGATGGGCCCCGCGATGGGGCGGAAGGGCGTAAGGATCACGCCGAGAGATGGGTTTTATGAGAGGCCATAAGAACATTAGCTTTCAAAGCTCAATAAAGTCTATTTTTCAATCAGATTTAGAAAAAACTAATATCGCAATAGCTGAACTGAATGCCAAGGCTACAAAAGTCGGAGCATATAGTGGAAGCAGACGTTGGTTAGGTGTCCAAACAAAAATGATTGAAGGGATAACTACCTACAAAAGTAGCTTGTTGGGGGCACTAAACAAGCATGATCCCGAACATTCGAGTGTACGTATAAACGATTTTGAATTGGCTAAGTCATCCCTCGAAGAATTTCGAGCTTCTCTAGAAAAACAATATCATAAGAAGATTGAGGCCGCGGCGGCATTCGGTCAAGGTTCAGCGTTCAATCATGTAAGGTTTGATAGAGAATTAGATAAAGCTATTGCTGAGATTGAACAGTCTAAATTGTTCTTTAAATCAAAGAGGTCTTTTTGGAAAAGAATTCGCCGTAAGGTTGAGGATAAAATACTAGGGCTGGCAATAGCATTTTTCTTAGGGCTGTTTTCGAAAGAATTTCTGGAAAAAATTATTTCGATTATGAAAGATTTCCGCTTTTAAACTTTCTCCCCCTTAAGCTCCGCTTTCAACTCTTCTGGCTTCTCCGCCCATAAAAAGCCAAAACTCACTGCGCCTTGGCGTGTGGTGACGTGGTGGTGGAGGCGGTGGGCGAGGACTAAGCGGTGCGGATATCCCCAGAGCAGTGTCTTGGACGGGGTGTAGTGAAACGGCCAGCGCTGATGGACAAGGCCGTCATGGACGATGCCGTAAAGCACGCCGTAAAGCGTAAAGCCAAGCGCGATATACCAGAGCGCTTCTGACCAGAGGCTACCTGCGATGAAGAGGCCTGCTGCGATGAAACTGAAAGCCACGCCGTAAAGATCATTGCGCTCAAACTTACCTTGGGTTGGAATGTGATGGCTTTCATGCCATTTCCAGCCGCGTTTGCCGTGCATCCAATATTTATGAAACACAATGGCGAAGACTTCCATGCCTATCACGGCAGCGGCGGTGATGAGAATATTGACAATCAAGAGCCCAACTCCGCTCGCCTAGCTTTGCGGTAGGGCAGTCGCCACCACGGCTCTTGCGGGTAAAGGTGATGCTCATGGTGATAACCAAAGTGAAAACAGGTCAGCAGCGATAGCCATTTCGGATAGCTATTGGTGCGCGCATTATGGTGATCTGGAAAGCTTTCCGCGTGACGGTGCGTGAGATAAGTGCCGAAGTAAAACAGCTGCAGGGAGGAGAGTATAGCGGGCACAGCCCACATGATAATCGTATTGAGATATGGCGCGCCGAGCGCGATATAGAGCAGGGTGAAGCCGACCAATATGCCGACTTGGCGCAGGCCGAAATAGGTCGTGAAGAACTTATAATACCACGGCCAAAACCTATGCGGGTCATCGGCGTTAAAATCGGGATCACCCGCCGTGCCGCTCTCGGCGTGGTGTTGATGATGTGCCGCCGCCATGATTTTCCAGCTAAACCCTGCATAGACAAACATAATGGCTGTGCCGATAACGGCGTTCCATTTGGGCTTTCCGGGGACAAGCGCGCCGTGGATAGTGTCATGGGCGACAATAAATATGCCGACATAAAGCCAGCATTGCAGCACAATAAGCCCTATCGTCTGCCACAGCGGAGCGGAGAGCTGGTGTACAAACAGGCTGTAAAGGTGAACGGCTAGCCACGCACTGCACACCAATGCCGCGAGGATAAGCCCTGCGGCAGTGCTTGGTTTTGTGACTGTAGCGGCAGTGCTCATATGGTCCTAAACGCGGCGAAGTAGATGCGATATTGTCGCGGCGAGGCAGAGGCAAATCAAGGCGCTGCCAAACAATATACTCCAGACACCTATCAAATCGGCTATGCTTTGTCCCCGTGCCAAAATGCCGTAGACCGCATCAATGGCGTAGCTATTGGGCGTAAATGTACTAAAGCCCTGCAGCCAATCTGGCATCATGAAACGCGGCACCATCGACCCGCCAACAGCAGAGAATAGCAACACGACAAAAGTCGAGACCGTATGCATTTGGCTAGATGATTTACATAGGCTCGCCGTCAAAAGCCCAATAGAGGCTGCAAGCGAGGCCATACCGAAACAGGCCAGCGTCAGGGCGGGTAGATGATGTGTGACCGGGACATCGAAAAAGACATGTGCCACAGTGATAATAATGGCGGCTTGAATGAACCCAATAAGCGTGAGGAATAGAAACTTTCCGCTCAGCATCATTAGCGCGCCTAAAGGCCCGACGAGCAATCTGTCAGAAATGCCGTTAGAGCGCTCTTCCAGCGAAAGTGACGCCCCTTGCATGGCAGAGAAGAGCAAAAATAAGATAGCGGTCGCCCCAATGTAATAGGTCACAGATTGGTCACTCGGGCCGCCCGCAGATTCTGTATTGAGCGCGGCGACGTCAGTAAATAAAGCGGGGGCACTTGTTTGGTTGTCGGCCAGCAGCTGACGAATTTGGCCTTTAAGTACGGTTGCAGCAATTTCGCGGCTGGGTTCTGACACAATAATAATTGCCGGGACTAAGGGGTCGGAGAGGTCGCCGGCGATGACAACACCGGCGTCATCTTGTCCGAGCCTAACGCGTTCTCTTATGTCCGAGAGTGTCCAGTCTGGATCGGTTGTGAGAGTGAAGCTTTCAACATCTTTCAATTGGTCCGCAAAACCTTGAGAGGCTGGAGCGGTTGTTGTGACCGCTAGGGCCGCGCGTAGATCAAGTTCGCCGCCGCTCGCATTGGCAAAAATCGCGGCGAAAATGGCGAAGATAAATCCGGGTAATATAAAGGCCAACACAAGCGCGCCTTTGTCCCGCCAAAGCCGTAGCCACATAATTTTAAAGACTGCGCTCAGCATTATGCGGCCACATCTGCGGCAGAGGGAAGGGCACCTGTTTTCTCAATCGCATGCATAAGATGGTTGAGGCCGGGCCTGCGTACGCTTATTTCACGCACGAGCGCGTCGCCGCCGCGAAGGCCCGCCATGAAAGCCGAAACAAATGAAACTTCACTGGCACTTGTCATGGCGGTCCAAACTGTGGGCAGTTCGGCTTGCTTAAAATTAAACGGCAAAAGCGCTTCAAGTGTTGAGCCTTGCGGAGGCTTTGAAAAGCGCACCATAACTTCGCGTTTGTCTTGATATACTTTTGAGAGCAGCTGTGTTGGCGGATTGAAGGCGAGCATTTTTCCGCCGGCAAGAACAAGTAATTTATCGCAAAGTGCCTCAATCTGTTCTAGCTCATGGGTGATAAGCAAGACGGCCATACCATCCTGCGCAAGCTTACGTGTCAGGCGATGCACCGTGTCTCGTGCCGGCGTGTCGACGCCCGCCGTGGGTTCATCTAAGATTAGAATAGACGGCTCATGCATGATGGCGGCGGCGACATTTATGCGCCGTTTCATGCCGCCCGATAACTCAGAGACAAGCGCTTCTGATTTATGATCCATCTCAACGGAGGCCAGGGCTTTCGAGACGACCTCGCGGCGAGAACGCCCGCCGCGCATCCCCATGATTTTAGCAAATGAGAGTAAGTTTTCACGCGCTGTCATATGCGGATAAAGTCCGATGTCTTGCGGTACAAGGCCTATCAGGCGTTGGCGATTTTGGCCTCTACGAATAAGTTTTGAATTAATAGTAAGTGTGCCGCCGCTTACATTTGCACGGCCGCATAAGGCTTTGATAAAACTTGTTTTTCCTGCACCATTGGGGCCAATTATGCCGACAATTTCACCGGCTTTAATACTAAGAGATAGATTATCAAGCGCGCAGAATTTCTTATAATGAACTGTCAGTCCTTTGGTCGTCAGAACTGTTTGGTCTTCAATTATATTTGCTGTCTCCATTCTTATAATGTCATTTTAAAAATGAAAATTGAACATCTATTACAGCGTTCAGCGTGGCCGTGTTGGATAGACCCGCGCGGGTAAGCGCGTCCTTTGCAGACGTAATATAACCGCGTAACCTTTCCAGTGCTGCCGTGCTTCCTGTCAGCGCAAGAATGGTCGCTTTGCCCGTATCTCGGCCCACAGATTTTTCGGCCTGTGCCTCGCTCATCACTGTATCTTTGACATCGTCCATAAGCTGAAAAGCGAGACCAAGATGGTATGAAAAATCCTTTAGAGCTGCGCGAGTAGAGGCCGACACGCCCGAAAGTATGGCGGCACCTTCGACTGAAAAATCAAAAAGCGCGCCTGTCTTTAATGTGTTAAGCCGTTCGATTTCTGCAATACTTGCCGTGTTATCTGTATTGGACAAATCTGCGATTTGCCCGGCAATCAAGCCCTTGGACCCCACGGCATAAGATAAAAGCTCGACAAGGTCGATACGGCTTTGCGCGTCAACACTGGGCAGTTTTGACAGCACACCGAACGCTAAGTTTAAAAGCGCAGTCGCCGTCAAAATGGCCGTACTTTCGTCAAACGCAATGTGAGTTGTTGGCTGATTTCGCCGCAGCGCCGCATCATCCATACACGGTAGGTCATCTAGAATAAGCGAAGCCGCATGCACCATTTCGGCGACGCATCCGACATCAGTTGCCGCGTCACCTTCAAAGCCAGCACCTTGGGCAATGAAGACACAAAGCAATGGGCGAAAACGTTTACCTGGTGAAAGCAGGGCATGCCGCTGCGCCGCATGCAATTGCATAGGCCAAGTCTGCTCAGAGGGGACAATACTCTGCAGCCGGGTTTCTATGGCAGCCCGCGCGCCTGAAATCGTTGCGCGAAGGTTGTCATTTTGATGTAAATCTATTGGTGCAGAATCCATATCCGTTTGTGGCATAGTCTCTTAGGAGGGGAAAGCCCTATAGCGCTCGTGACCCTATATCGCATGTTATAAGGCCTCTGCGTGATGACGCAGATGATCTTCAATGAAGGTCGCAATGAAGAAATAGCTGTGATCATAACCGTTTTGCATTCGAATTATAGCCGATTGGCCTGTTTTTTCACACGCCGTTTCAAAAATATCGGTCCGAAGGTGTTCTTTTAGGAATTGGTCGTCTGTGCCTTGGTCAATCAATATTGTGGCCTCCGTTTGATTTTGCATAACAAGATCGGTTGCGTCATAGGCGCGCCATGTGTCCTCATTATTGCCCAAATAACCTTCAAAGGCCTTTCGCCCCCACGGCACTTGGGAGGGGGCTACGATTGGGGAGAAGGCGGAGCAGCTTTTGAAGAGTTTTGGATTCTTAAGGTGCAGAGTTAGCGCGCCGTGCCCGCCCATGCTGTGCCCGAAAATACCGAGGCGGTTCATATCTACAGGTAAATTATCGCTAATCCACGCCGTGAGTTCGCGGCTTATATAGCTGTCCATGTTAAAGTTTTTCGCCCACGGGGTTTCTGTCGCATCGAGATAAAATCCTGCGCCCTTACCAAAATCATATCGGTCTTCAGTATCTGGCACATGTTTGCCGCGCGGGGAGGTGTCAGGTATGATAAGGACAAGCCCCAACTCACTTGCAATGCGTTGCGCGCCCGCTTTGAATTGAAAATTTGTGGTGTCACACGTCAGTCCAGACAGCCATATTAGGGCAGGGGCATTCTTTGCACTATTATCTAGAATTTGCGCGGGCGTGAAGACCGCAATTTTCATATCGCAATCACAGGCTTCTGAACGGTGCTCATATGTGGCTTGCAACCCGCCAAACATTTTGTTTTGAGAAAGGGGAGTTGGGGCTGGTGTTTGTGGCATGGCTTGGCCTTCGAAAATCTATGCTTAGGATTTAACGGATATGTGAACCAGATTTCAGTTTTTTGCCAACGATTTTGTACCTGTATTAATCATATTTTTGAGCTCTTTTGATAGTGAGACACCAGATAATTCGTCAAATGGGACTAAATAATGGGTCAATCCCAGTCAAATATTATTACGCCGCGCGGTCGTGAGCTGGCTACTGCACATAAAGGTGTCTATTTTGGCGCTTTAGATGGGTTTCGTGGTCTGCTTGCATTGCTCGTGGCTATTTTCCACACAGGCTGGCTCAGTAAATTCAATAATACGGCTTTTCTTAATCAAGGCGCAGTGATGATTGACTTGTTCTTTGTCTTCTCTGGCTTTTTGATGTTCACGCTTTACGGGCAGAAGTTAAATACAGGGGCGAGTGCAAAAAAATTCCTCTGGAGGCGTTTCGCGCGGCTCTATCCCGTACATTTTGTTATGACACTTGTGTTCGTTGCGTTCGCGCTTGTTAGGTTGCTGGCCCATAGAGTTGGGATTGCGGCAAATGAGGTGGGCGAAATTTTACCGTTTCAAAGCGGCTCAGCTGAAACGCTCTATAGTTTGTTCACAAATTTAACCCTCACTCAAGCCATGGGATTGCACGATAGCCTGACATATAATCCGCCAGCTTGGACCATTAGTGTTGAGTTCTTCGCCTATTTCGTCTTTGCCGCCATGTTACTGTGGCTGCCGCCAAAAAAGCTGCCCCATTTTGCTTTTATTGGCGTGATAGTGGCCGCCATTTATGCGGCTTTATCCCGCGTCAAACCCGACATGAATATCACTTATGACTTTGCGTTTTGGCGCTGTCTTGCAGGATTTTATACGGGCGTTATTGGCGCGGAGATTTACCGCCGCCTCTCGGCACGCTCTGCGGCTCAAGAGACGAAATCGATATTGAAGTCTAATATTCTAGAGACTATTACTTTGGGAGCGTTTGTGGCGTTTGTTATATATCTTCCCGGTAAAATGCAGTTCTTTGTTGCGCCATTTGCGCTTCTTTTTGTGACCGTTTTCGCTTTTGATAGAGGGTTCATATCAAAATTTATGATGGCGCGGCCCTTCACATTTCTCGCGCGCATATCCTATTCTGTTTACATGGTGCATGTGATTATCGCGATTGCAGCGGATATTTTTGCTGAGAGGTTTCTGGCGGGATTATTTGGAGAGCGCTGGCATGACGTTGGTTTTAATGGTGATATATATCTTGTCCCCTATCTTATTGTCGTGATTGCCGCGGGCTATCTATTGCAGCGCTTTGTCGAAGCTCCCGGTGCCAAGTGGCTTGGTAAAATGGATATTACGAGGACCGCCAAATTGGTAAAATCTACGCGCTAGTCTTGCGCCCATGCATCTATCGCGCTAACTCGCGGTCATGACCGAAAATAGATATGATAAGCTCGACCAATTAGGCGCAATGAAGGGCCTTCCAAGCTCGCCCGACGAGGCGATAATAGAGCGCGTGGCTAATCCTTGTGATGAACCTTATATGGTTCGCCTTGTCGCGCCAGAATTTACAAGCATTTGCCCCGTGACGGGACAACCAGATTTTGCGCATCTCGTCGTTGACTATGTGCCTGATGAATGGATAGTCGAGAGCAAGGCTTTTAAGCTTTTCCTAGGCTCGTACCGCAATCATGGCGATTTTCACGAAGCTTGCACAACGGGTATAGCGCAGCGCCTTGTACGCGAGATTAGCCCTAAATGGTTACGCATAGGCGGTTATTGGTATCCGCGCGGCGGGATTCCTATTGATGTGTTTTTTCAGTACGGGGACGCGCCTAAAGGGGTATGGATACCAGATCAAGGCGTGCCGCCTTATCGTGGCCGCGGATAATTTGAATGGCTGTCAAGCGGCCTTTGCGGTTGTTTATCTGCGCGGGGGCCTCTATTTAGGGGGTGAATGGAGTTTGCCATGGCTAATTTAAATATCGCAACCGACAATACTGCAGATGATTGCGTTTGGTCCCGCCTCAAAAAAGAGGCGGCCGCCTACGCGACTAAAGAACCTGCTTTGTCGTCGCTTATACATGCCACAATTCTTGAGCAGCAGCACCTTGGCGGCGCATTGGTGAATCACCTTTCCGAAAAACTCGCCACTCAAGAATTCTCAACGCTTAAAACGCGGCGCGTTCTAACTGAGGCTATTGAAGCTAATCCGTCGCTTGTAGAACGTACAGCTAAAGATCTGCTTGCTGTGCGCGACCGCGACCCTGCATGCCATAGCTATTTGCAAGCCTTTATGTATTTCAAAGGGTTTATGGCGATTCAAACGCATCGCTGCGCGCATTCATTGTATAATTCAGGGCGTGATTTATTGGCCTTTCACTTTCAAAACCAATCATCTGAGAAATTTGGCGTCGACATTAATCCCGCTGCACGCATAGGCTCTGGCGTCATGCTTGACCACGCGACAGGATTTGTGATGGGCGAAACGGCAGTTATCGGTAATGATTGTTCAATACTGCAAGGCGTGACTTTGGGCGGCACGGGTAAAGCTGACGAAGATCGTCATCCTAAAATTGGTGACCGCGTGCTTATTGGCGCTAATGCTTCTGTGCTTGGGAATATTAAAATTGGAAACGGCGCGAAAATTGGAGCCGGTTCTGTTGTGCTTAAAGCGGTTGAAGAAAACTGCATTGTCGCGGGTGTACCCGCTAAGCCTGTGGGCGGACCTTGCTGCGACGGGAACCCGGCCGATACTATGAATCAAGATTTTGGAGATACATTATGAGCCCTGAACAAATTGTCAGCGTTAGAAACTACCTTTGTAAACGCCTTGGCTCAGAAGCCATCACGATTAAGCCCCGCAAAGTTAAAGACTCGGTAGAGGTCTATCTAAATGACGAAATTTTAGGTCTGCTTTATATCGATGATGAAGATCCAAATGATGTGTCCTATGATTTGAATATCTCTATCATCGCGCAGGACCTTGACGCTTAATGGCGGTTTATTCGCTTGATGACACGGCGCCTGACCTAGCGGATGACGCTTGGGTCGCAGAAAGTGCTAGCGTTATCGGCAATGTTATCATGCATGAGAGCAGCTCGGTATGGTTCGGCGCCGTTGTAAGGGGCGATAATGAGCCCATTATCATAGGTAAGCGCAGCAATGTGCAAGATGGCAGCGTCCTACATTCCGATCCTGGATCGCCGCTGCATATTGGTGAGGGCGTTACTTTGGGCCATCAAGTCATGGTGCATGGCTGCACAATCGGTGATAATACACTTATTGGGATTGGCGCGACTATTCTTAACGGCGCAAAAATTGGAAATAACTGTATTATTGGTGCGCATGCGCTGATTACCGAAGGCAAGGTCATACCGGATGGCTCAATGGTCATGGGCGCTCCGGGAAAAGTAGTGAAAGAGCTAACGGCGCCGCAAATTGTGATGCTCCAAGGCAGCGCAGAGGTTTACGTGCAAAATGCCAAGCGGTTTAAAGCGGGCCTTAAGCGAGTAGATTAAGCTCGCTTATTTTGGGATGCTTGCCCATAAATTCTTGATGCGGCTATCCATATCTGCACCGATATTGAACCAGGCTGTGCGGTTGTTAAAGCTATCCATGATAAAAACGCGGTCTTGACGCGTGAGCGTGTTTGCTAATGAGTTGCGAAGATTGTCAATATCTGCGGCGGCGCGCAGCAGCCAAACGGTGTCACCAATGCGCTGCGCTGAACCAAATGATTGTAAGGCTTGCAGAAAACGCATACCGTTTTCAGAGCTTATCTCGGCCATAACGAGAAACACGGTAGGTGTCTCTTGAGCCTCAGCCGTTTGGCTTGACTGAGGGGTCTCAAATGGCCGCGCCGCGCCTAATGATTCATTTTCAGAGGCTTGCGGCTGCAAGGTTAGCGCGTCTAGCGGTTGCGGCGCCGTTTCAGCGGATTTGACTTGTTGCTGTGCGTGGGCTTGCTGTAAAACTTGCGGAGAGGCATAAGGGGCTAGCTGTCCTGCAAAAGCAGGAAACCCCGCCGCCATAGCATAGCCTTGCGTCGCATCTTGCGAAATAAGCGACCCGGCAATTACTCGGCCTTCACCAATGAAGGCAATCATTTGTGCCATACTATAGGGGCCATAGGATTGGCCACTCACTTGAACATACCATTGGTTTTGGTTTTGCATCATCTCATATTTCCCACTGACACTTTAAAAGTGTCGACCTTGTCTATACAGAAAGCCGCGCGTCAATCCATGAGAAAAATTTCTATGACGCGGAAAAAACTGTGATAGGCTTAAAAAATGCAAAACAACATCACCACACCTCCTGCCCAAGAACCTATTTTTAACATTAAAGAGAAAGCTCCAGTGGTCTTGGGGATAATTTTTTTAATTATACATGTGCTTGTGTTTTACGGCTCAAGGTTTGGGCTCGGAAACGTGGAGATATTTGCGGATCATTGGGCGTTGTTAAAGTCATCTGATTTTGGAGGTCAGACCGCGCTAACAAAGGCAACGTCTCTGATTGGGCACGGCTTCATTCATGGTAGCTGGACACATGTACTCTTGAACGTAGGGATGCTTATCCCTTTTGGGGTTGTCACAATACGAGGGGCAAAACTGAAAGCCGCCTCTCGAGGACATCAGCCTAAGGGTACATTTGCATTTCTAGTTATAATTTTTGCAGGCGTCATTGTAGGCGGCTTAGGGCAGATAGGATTGTGGAATTTCACGAATGACAGCGGGGCCGCGCTTGGCGCTTCAGGCGGGGTCTCCGCCCTCTTTGCAACGATGGCTTGGGCCATGGGCGGCCCAAAACAATTGCTAAAATTTGGATTTGGCTGGCTCGTTATAAATATACTTATGATTTTTGGGGGCGGCTTGTTGACTGGCGGAGGGGGCATAGCTTGGGCCGCGCATTTAGCGGGTTTTGTAGCCGGCGCCGTTCTAGCGCCGTTCCTCGTAAGGCCTAATATTGTGACCGGCCCCATCACAGGAACTCATGGCTAGCGGATCATAAAGGTTTCATCATCTATCTTTAGTGACAAAACATGGCCCACTGCGCGCCGGTTGACGGCTAGAGTGATAGCCCCATTTTCATTCCTTTGCAGTTTATCCTCTAAGGCTTTGGTACTCGGGATGACTTCAAAATGATAAGAGACGGATAATGTCTGATTATCACGCCCCGTGACGACGCCTCGCAGACTCACAGTTGAATCATCACTGTGATATGGACGGTTTTGCGATACGGCATAAGGGTAACGAAGAACTTGAGTGCTCTGCAGGTCTAGCGCTGGAGAGGTGTTGAGATGCACGTAAATGACATCGCCTATTGCAATATCGGTGTTTCCAGCAAGGTCAGCTAAATTTAATGAATTGATGTCTGTCGAGAGCTGAATAGATGAAGCGGCCGATTTAAAACTCGCAGGTAGGGTTAGTTCTAAAGGACGTTCTGCGGCTATGCTTTGACGTGCTAGGCTTGCCACTGGAAGGACTGTAAGAATGAAACCTGCAAGTATAATCCTTTGCAAGGAACAATGATTTGGCATTAAGCGAGCCTTTGTTGTTTATCCGCGGCAAATAAGGCTGCGAGTAATAGGCCGATTATTAAGGTGAAACCAAAAGTTATACCCATCTCCAAGGTCCAGTATTTTGGGCTAAACAACAAGACGATTTCGATTGCAATGACGGTTACCCCCGCGAGCATAAGAAGCGTGTTCTTTCGGCGCGCCCCATTCACGCACATTGCAATAGCGCTCGTAAATATAGCGGCCCCAATTATCAGGCCCAGAAAAGGTTTTGCAGAAATGAATAATTCATTTTCAATAAGGATAGAAATAGTGTCGCGTTGATCAAACGTCGCCGCTGCCGCAACTGCGACGCCCAAGCTAAATAGCACAGCAAGTGATGACATTTGACCATAAGCCATGCGGATTAACCCTGCGATACCAATCAGAATTAGACATGCGGCACCTAATAGTTGCCAAGTTAGCGTGCCGCGTGGGTGAACTGAACTCTCTTGTAAAAGCTCAGGCCACGCGCCGAGCCAGAAACTTTGCAGCCCAATAGCGCCCACCATAGCGAGTCCCCAGCCAAATATGACATGTAAATTCGCACTTTTCCAAAGGGCGTCGCCTGCCGCTTTTCCTAATCTGAAATGGGCTAAACCAATCATCATGCAAAATGCTGTTACATGTAGAAGTGATATATCGCCCAACAATAGATGTTTGTTTAAACTCCAAATTATCCACGTGTAAGCGCCTAGTAATGCAAGAAATGACGTAAGCTTTTTTTGGGTTGGCCCGGCCAATAAGAGCTGCAGAGTTGTGAGTACAGGATAAGCCCAAATTGAAACCAAATTTACGGAGGGCGTGCTCATGAAGATCGCCAACCAGATAAGCCCAGAACAAACTGACATGAGCAGAGTTAAACGTGAGCGCAAGATGGCTGCAGTTATGAGGGTTAATCCACAAAACCCAGCGGCACCATCTGCTGCGCTCAAAGCGAACCCCCATTCACGGGAGATCGCAACCCAAATAGCTAGCCCGGCAAAGGTGGCGAGGATGATTGAAAATTCTGAAATGAATGGCGCACGTTGCTCTTCGGTTGAGCTAAGATAGGCCGTCCAAAGTGCTGACCATACCATGGCAATCAAGGCTATGACTGAAACGATCACTGATTGACTTGAATAGGCGCAATACGCGGCACTTAAGGTGGTGCCTATGGTCAATAATAGAGCTAAAATGAGGTTCTCTTTTTTTTTGACATGCGGAGCTTCGGGTCCGGTATTGAGATTTTCATCGGCTTGATTACTGCCTAAGGCATGTAAGCCGCGATTCATTTCCTGTTCTCGTAGCAATGCCCGAAAGCCAGCTGCATCTCCGTCGGGACGATTAGCGGGATCGTTATCATTTGCGATATGCATGATAGCAGGGCGACTCATTAGATGACGTTAATACGTCAATCTGCTGTGCTACTATCGCGCTCTTCTATTGAGGGAAAACTGGGTGCGTATTCTACAAAATATACCCGTTTTTCTCCTGCTGGTTGTATTGACGCTTATTGATTAGCTCGTGTCCGCGCGCGAGCTAAAACGGCGGCATCAACATTAGCTTCAAGCCGCTCGCGTAATTTTTTGCGGTCGTTATCATAATCGTCAATTCCGCTTTCGCCTGATTTTAAAAGCCAATAATAAGCGTCTTCGAAATTCTGAGCCGTGCCTTCGCCTTTAGCTAAGGTAAAGGCGTAGAGGAATTGCCCCTCTTGATCACCGCCCTCAGCAGACTTTCTAAACCATTCAGCCGCGTCTTCTATAGATCGTTCCGCTCCTGCTCCTTGATAAACGAGTAGACCGTAGTCTGCTTGAGCGCCAGCAATGCCGCCATAAGCGGCTTGCTTCATAAGCTCAGCCGCCCGCCTAGAGTTTGGCCGTATTTCAAAATTTTCTGCATACATAATAGCGGCTACATAAGCGGCATCATTATCGCCCAGATCTGCCGCCTTTTCGTACCACACGAGCGCGGCATTAGGATCTTTTTCAATTAGGCTGTCGCCCATTTTCCGAGCGCCCACTGTATCACCTGCATCTGCAGCTTCTGTCATCCAGCTCTTGGCTTTGGACGCGTCAGGCGCGATGCCGATACCTTTTTGATACATCTCGCCAATGGCACGTTTGGCTTCTAAACGGCCAGCTGCCGCTGCGGCTGCAAAATATTCTATCGCGTCGCTTGGCGTCAGCCCACCGCGAGACTTAAGTGCCATTTTACCTAATGATAATTGCGCGTCTGTGTTCCCCGCAGCTGCAGCTCGGGAAAACCAATCCGCGGCTTCAATGTCATTGATAAGCCCAGTCTCGCCGTTCATGAGAATTGTACCCGCTAACACTTGGGCATCACTGTTGCCAGTATCTGCCGCGAGTTTAGCGCTGGCGAGGGCGAGTTCATAATCACCCGCTTCATAAGCCCGCACAGCACTATCAAAATCAGCAGAGGGCGCCGAAAGCGTAGGATATGATTGTGTTAAAGGCGTGGTAGCCGAGGCAGGCATGTTCAACAGCGCGGCGGCGCTAAGGCTTAAACATAGTCCAGACAGAGTTTTGAAAACTCCTGCACCGCTTGTGCGGGCCCCTTGGGATGATTCCATACGCCCGAACTGACTGCTAGGAAATCTGCGCCCGCCTCTATGGCTTGCGCGGCATTGTCTACTGTTATTCCGCCAATTGCCACGCTCGGCACTTCGACTGCTTGATACCACCATTCCAAAATCTCCAGTTCTGCGCGAAATTTTGGGGACTTGGTGGACGTCTCAAAAAACGCGCCAAAGGCCACATAATCCGCGCCAGCCTGTGCGGCTTTAAACGCTAACTCGCGGCTATTATGACATGTAACACCAATAATGGCATCCCCGCCAAGCAGCTCTCTGGATGAAAAATAGTCCATGTCATCCTGCCCAATATGAGCCCCGTCTGCACCGCAAGCTGCCACCAAATCTGGACGGTCGTTTATCAAAACGCTGACGCCGTATTGGTGACATATAGGTGTCATAACAGAAGCCGCCTGAATGATAGCTGAATCCTGTGCGGGGGTTCCGTTCATGTCCTTGAGCCGTATTTGCAAGCAAGCCACGGGTAGCGGCTCTGGTGCGGCTGCCAAAGCCGCCTCTAGGTCTTTGGAAAAAGAAGCCAAGTCATCAATGATTGGCGGCGTTATCAGGTAGAGCTGGCAGGGCAAGCTCGTCGGCGGGCCTTTCCTAGCCTCGTCTTTGGCGGCATTATGCCTCTTAACTGATTTGGATTTTTTATGCTGGCTCATAATGACATTCAGTGAAGGCGAGCGCCGTTGGGCACAGGCATGTCTGGGCTAAACAGGACTATCTCACCGGCCTCGTTACTAAATCCAAGAGTGAGGACTTCAGACATAATTGGGCCTATTTGGCGCGGCGGAAAATTTACAACAGCTGCCACTTGCTTGCCGATAATGTTTGCAGGATTATAAAGCGCACGTATCTGGGCACTCGATTTTTTGATACCTATCGGGTTGCCAAAGTCGATCTGCATTTTTAGAGCTGGCTTGCGGGCCTCCTCAAATATTTCTGCATGAACGATTGTGCCCATGCGAATATCAAGCTTGAGGAAGTCGGAATAATCAATCGTATCCGTCAACTAACTTATCCAGACTACCAACCGCAGCTACGGTCTTTATTCTCTTCTTCTAGGAATGTCATAAGAGGTGCAAAATAATCTAGCACAGCTGTGGCGTCCATGTCGCGATTGCCCGTGAAAGCTTCGAGCGCGTCAGGCCAAGGCTTAGAGGCCCCCATTTCCATCATGGCGTTAAACTTCGCGCCAACGTCTTTATTGTCATAGATTGAACAGCGGTGAAGCGGACCTTCAAAACCAGATTGCTCACACGCGGCACGGTGGAACTGGAACTGCAAAATATGGGCAAGGAAATAGCGCATATAAGGCGTATTGCCGGGAATGTGATATTTCGCGCCCGGGTCGAACGCATCAGCTGGCCGATCGCCTGGTGCTCGGACACCTTGGTATTTTTCGCGAAGATCCCACCAACCAGAATTGTAAGTGGCCGGCGTTAACTCACCAGAGAAGACCTGCCAGCGCCATTGATCAACCATCAATCCAAACGGAAGAAAGGCAACTTTGTCCATGGCTTGGCGCAAAAGCAGAGCCAAATCGGCATCTGCGCCTGGCACGTCTTTTTCGTCAAGAAGTCCAATTTTTACGAGGTAGTCTGGCGTAATTGATAAAGCAATCATATCGCCAATGGCTTCGTGGAACCCATCATTTGCGCCGTCTTTAAAGAACACAGGCTGGTCCTTGTAAGCGCGCTGGTAGAAATTGTGACCCAGCTCATGATGAACAGTCGAAAAATCATCGGCATTGACTTTGGTGCACATTTTAATGCGAATGTCGTCTTTGTCATCAATGTCCCAAGCGGAGGCATGACACTGTACTTCGCGGTCAGCAGGCTTTGTGATGAGTGAGCGCTTATAGAACGTATCTGGAAGAGGCGCGAAGCCGAGCGAAGTAAAGAAGCCTTCTGCAGTTTGAACCATTTTAAGTGCGTCATAATCTTGGGCTTCAAGAAGCTTGGTGACATCGACGCCTTTCGTCGTGCCTTCGGGTTCAACGATGTCGTAAATATTGCCCCATTGCTGCGCCCACATATTGCCAAGCAGGTCAGCGCGAATAGGCTGGTCTAGCGGTACAATTTCCTCGCCATATTCTTTGTTGAGCTCAGCGCGGGTATAGCAGTGGAGCTGCTCATAGAGCGGCTTAACTTGCGCAAAAAGACGATCAGCTTCTTTTACGAAATCATCAGCAGGCATGTCATAGCCGGAGCGCCACAAGGCGCCTGTATCCGCAAAGCCGAGCTCACTGGCCCCTTCATTTATGATTTCGGCCATGTCGACATAATCATTTTTCATGGGTTTAGAAATTGTCCGCCAGCCTTCCCAAATAGCTTTCAGCGTTTCAGGGTCACGAGATTTAGCCATTATGTCTGACGCTTCACCAAGATTGAGCACGCTTTGATCTTTGGTGAGTTCTTGGCCTTCAATATATGCCGCAAAGCTCTTGGCTTTAGCGTCGAAAACAAATTTACCAGTGCCGTAAGTGCTGTCGAGATTGGTCATCAACTGTGAGAGGTTTTCCGCTGCACCATCTTTATCAGGGGCGGGAAAATTGCTGCCGCGTTTCAAGCCGTCCATTTTACGCGCCATATCGGCAGGTAATGTCAGCTCGTTAAAGCGCTTAGCGCGATTAGCCAAATTTGTAGACAGAAGCGCGCCTTCTGCGCCGACTTTGGCGGCAAGCCAATTTGTGTCTTCTGTAATAAAATTGGCGTTTACCCAATAAACACGTGCCTCAAACTCATTTGAGGTTTCGATCTTGGCCTCAGCCTCTTCGATAAATTCTCGCGCTTGCTGCACTGTAGCTGGGCCAGTCGGGTCGCCATATTTGTCTATGGTGGGCGCTGGCGGCGCTTGCATTTCTTCTGAT
>CAZFWZ010000050.1:0-10715 GCA_964522765.1 uncultured Caulobacterales bacterium
CGCATTAGCGTGTAGTTATGAAAAAACATCTATTACTCTCAGCGGTCATTTTAACCGCCTGCGCCCCTGCGAAAGACGCGTCCATAATCGCGCCGCAAAGCGAAGCCGTCAGGCCCGCCAACATGCCGGCGGCTGCGGACTTCCCGTCGCAAATTTCGCCTGAGCTCGCTGAGCGTTTTTCAGCCCTTGCGCTGTCTTGTGTACATCAGGAATTTCCAAATAAAATCTCGCGCACAACGGATACAGCCGAGGAAATAGGAACGCCCAAAGAGCTGTTCCCCGCCTTTTACGGCTGCTTTGATTGGCATAGCGCCGTGCATGGTCATTGGCTGCTCGTGCGGCTTTTGCGGGTGACGCCTGATGATGATGCGCCGTGGCGAAAAGAGGCGGAAAAGGCGCTCTGGCAAAGTTTTAATGTAAATAATATGCAAGGCGAGCGCGCCAATTTCTCGCGGCCTGCGCGCGGCTCATGGGAGCGTCCTTACGGCGTA
Organism: uncultured Caulobacterales bacterium; assembly: GCA_964522765.1. Lineage (GTDB taxonomy): Bacteria > Pseudomonadota > Alphaproteobacteria > Caulobacterales > Maricaulaceae > Fretibacter. The sequence continues at coordinate 492 of CAZFWZ010000050.1, forward strand.
GCGTGGTACTTACAGCTTACGGCGGAAGTGCGTGAATGGTATGCGCAGACAGGTGATGAGCGCCCAAATTGGTGGCTGATGAACCTAGAACCGCTGGAGCAGGAGATAGCTCAAAGCCTGAAAGATTGGCTGCCGAAACTGGCCTATCCTATTCGTCTTGGGACGCATAACCAAAGCGCCTTTGCCTTTGGTCTCATGCTCGATTGGGCGCGGGTGGCAGGCGACAGCGAAATGGAGCAGCTCATTATTGAACGCTCAATGCGCTTTCACCGTGCTGATGTGAACTGCCCGCTGGCCTATGAACCGAGCGGCGAGGACTTTCTCTCGCCTTGCCTTATGGAAGCGGATTTGATGCGCCGTATTTTAAGCGCGGATGAGTTTAATGACTGGTTCACAAAATTCATGCCGGATGTGCCGCGGGACGGCAGCGCTGATTGGCTCGCGCCGGGGATTGTTAAAGACGCGAGCGACGGTAAACTTGTGCATCTGGACGGGGTGAACAGCTCGCGCGCGTGGAACCTGTATAATATTGCCCGCGCGCTGCCAGAGGATGATACGCGCCGCGCGTCGCTTGTGGCTGCGGCTAAAGTCCACGCCGATACAGGCGTTGCCGCTGTGAGCGATGAGCATTATAGTGGCAGTCATTGGCTCGCGAGCTTTGCGACTTATCTTATGACCGATAGAGGTCAGTCGAAATGAGCCTGCGCCAAACCCCCACAATCGAGAGCCCGTGTAAGCTCATCTGCGAAATGGACCTTACAAGCGCGCTCTGCAAAGGTTGCGGACGTACGCGCGAGGAAATTGCCATGTGGACACGATACACAGATGTGCAGCGCCAATATATTATGACGGAATTGGCGGAGCGGCTTGAAGGGTCTGATGATGACTAAGGGCGTGACTATGGTCCCTGTAACCATGGAATGGCTGATGGAAGACGCCATAAACCCAGCGGCGCGCCAAAGCCTCGCGCGCATGAGCGTCGATATTGGTGTCATCTCCGAGCTTCACCATCACAGCAATTGCACGGAAACAATCCATGTGCTCCAAGGCGAAATTGAGCAGCGCATTGGTGATGAAAGGATAAAGATGGCGGCAGGAGAAACTTGTCTCATTCCGATTGGCGCGAAGCACCAAACCCGTAATGTGGGCAAAGTGCCTGCGGTTATGATGATTGCCTATTCAGCAGGTACGCGGGTTTATATTAGCGGCGCGGGATAGTTGCTTAACCCGTCACTCTCCCTAACCGTTATCAGCCATGCGTTCCATTTTTACGATCATGGGGCGGCCCTTTTTTAAAGCGATTAGGGCCTTAGGTGTTTTCAGCGCGTCATCATGGGCAGCTTCGCTGGGCCATGTCTCGCTCACCCAAAGGGCGTTGCTGTCTGTTTTATCTGGAAGTATCTGGCAGCTAATACAGTTTGAGTCTTCAAGAACGCCAGAGAGCAATCCTATAAACTCGGCGCGCGTGCCGTCTTTGACCGTAATTTTTCCTATCAAGGAATAGACCTCGCTTGGCGGTGTTTGAGTAACGTCAACTGGAGCCGGAGCGCAAGCTACGAGAGCCACCGAGATTATAAAGGCTGAAAAGACTTTTGTGAGCTTATACATTTAGAGCTTTCTTCCACTTCTTAACCTGCTTAGCCACCTCACTTGGGGCTGTGCCGCCGTAACTCACGCGGCTACTTGCGGAGGCGAGGGGCGAGAGCACGCTGTAGACATCATCGGTGATACGCGGCTCGACGGATTGCATATCTTTTAAATCGAGCGCGTCCAGTGTCTTGCCCTGTTTTTCGGCCATGGCGACGATTGTGCCTGTGACATGGTGAGCGTCGCGAAACGGCATGTTAAGCTTGCGCACGAGCCAATCGGCAAGGTCTGTGGCTGTAGAGAAGGCTGCGCCTGCCGCGGCGGCGAGCACGGGCTTATTCGGCGCCATATCGGCGACCATGCCTGTCATCGCGGCGAGCGCCACGTCGAGCGCTTCAAAGGCATCGAACACAGGTTCTTTGTCTTCTTGCATATCTTTGGAATAGGCGAGCGGAAGGCCTTTCATCACAATCATTAGCGTCGTCAGCGCGCCTATGATGCGGCCCACTTTGGCGCGGGTCAGCTCTGCGGCGTCGGGGTTGCGCTTTTGCGGCATGATGGAACTGCCTGTGGTGAAGGTGTCGGACAATGTAATGAAGCGGAACTGCGCGCTCATCCAGATGACGATTTCCTCAGAGAGGCGCGAGAGATGCGTTGCGCAAATGCTCGCCGCCGCGAGGGCCTCAAGGGCAAAGTCGCGTGCGGAGACCGCGTCGAGCGAATTCGCCATAGGCTTATCAAACCCTAAGGCTTGTGCCGTCATATGGCGGTCAATCGGATAGGGCGTGCCCGCGAGTGCTGCCGCGCCGAGCGGGTTTTCATTCATGCGCGCTCGGGCATCTTTAAACCGCGCGCGGTCACGGCTGAACATCTCAAGATAGGCGAGCATGTGATGGCCAAAGGTCACGGGCTGGGCGGATTGCAGATGGGTAAAGCCCGGCATGATGGTGTCAGTATTCGCGGCAGCTTGACCCAGCAGCGCGCTCATCAGCGCCGTAAGCTGCACGTCAAATTGGTCAAGATAATCACGTACCCAAAGACGAAAATCAGTGGCGACTTGGTCATTGCGTGAGCGCCCTGTATGCAGCCGCCCCGCCGCGTCGCCGATTTTATCCCGAAGACGGGCTTCGATATTCAGGTGAATATCTTCAAGTTCGCGCGACCACGGGAAGCTGCCGTCTTTCATCTCTATGGCAATGTCGTTAAGGCCCTTATGAATAGCGCCGCGGTCCTCATTCGTGATGATGCCCTGTTTAGCAAGCATATCGGAATGGGCTTTACTGCCTGCAATATCTTGATCGGCGAGCTTACGGTCAAAGTCGATAGAGACATTAATGGCCTGCATGAGCGCGCCCGGTTCTGCGCTAAATCGTCCGCCCCACATTTTCTGGCCTTGTTTAGCTTTGCTCTTGGGGGTGTCTGGCTTAGAACTATTGGTCATGGAACTCTCTAAATTATTCACAATTAGCACTGCCATTAAGGCCATGCTGTTGTTTGGTGTCTTTGCCCTGTTTGGCGTGATTGTGCAATCCTGCAACGGGCCGAAGGGCCCGCTTGAGCGCTTTAACACAGCGAGTCTTAAAAAACTCACAGCGCTAGACCCTCCGCCTATTCGCCCTTCGCTTACGTTTCAAACGCTGGACGGGGCGGATGTGCAGCTCTCTAAACATCAAGGTCAAGTCGTACTCCTGAATGCTTGGGCGACATGGTGCCCGCCCTGTATTGCGGAGATGCCCTCACTTGATAGGCTGCAAGAGTTGCGCGGCGGCCCTGATTTTATCGTCGTGCCGATCAGTCTTGACCGCACCCCCGCCGAAGCCAAGGTGTGGCTTGAGGAAAATGAGCTGCGAAATCTTGAAAGCTGGCATGACAAAAGCTACCGCCTGACGGGGGAGGTGAAGCTTCCGGGGCTGCCGACGACAATTTTGTATAACCGCGAGGGCCGAGAAGTCGGGCGCGTGCCGGGCGAGGTTAAATGGGACAGCGTTGAGGCGCTCGCGCTGATTGACCATCTCATTGCGCAGTAAGGCGGCCAGTTTTATTTTTCTGCCTCAACATGCTCACGATACTGCGCCAAGATCTCTGGCCACGTTTTAGCGAAATAATCGCGGCCTTCACGCCATTCTTTGGTGTCGCCAAATCCCGTATGAAACAGGCGTAGCCGTGTGCGGCTCTCGCCCTCGGGCACGAACCAGAGCTGCACGATTGTCATATGCGGGCGAATTTCAGCCATATAGGGCGGCATGGCCCATGTAAAACTTATCATGCGCGAGCCGTCATCAGATTTTTGTAAGCCAATGATGGTGCCGTCCTCTGCACCGCGCTGTCCTTTGGGCGCATCGGGCGCAAACCAGACTTCATAGGCGCCGCCAGGTTTCGCCTCAACAATGGCTTTTGGCGCGAGGAAGCTCTCTAGCCCCTCAGCCGTCGTCCAGTCTTGCCAGACGTGTTCAATCGGCGCGTCTACGGTTTTGTCTGTATAGACCATGGGCCGTAGCTGTGCGGCGGCGGGAATCGCGCCAAGTATGAACAAAAAAGACGCTAACAAAATAGCCAAGAGTTTGAATTTCATGGTGCCCGCCTTTCATATTTAATGTTGCCTTACCATAAGCTTGCCAAAACGTGGCTAAATTGTGCAGCTAAAAAGGCGTGATGTCCCATGGGTTTGAGCTTGATTATGACACAAATGAGGCCGCTTTTAGATGGGCTTTTCATTGATTTTTCGTCACTTGAGCGCCGCGAAATTTGGGCGCAGCTTTGTTTCGTGGCGGGGGCGTCTATCGAAGGAGTCTTGAATGACCTTTTTAAAATTTAAACTAAACTTACTCAACTTTGCCGTCGTGGCGACATCTTTGTCCTTTATGTCACCTTTGGCCTTGGCCAATCCGCCTGATGAAGGCCTAGATAATCTGGAGATTCAAATTAAGTCTGATGCGCCGATATCTGGGGCCTTTGCAAGTTCTGATCTCAATAATGACGGTAGGCTCAATATGTCTGAGTTCACGCTTTATGCGGGTGACATGGCCGTCTCTGGCGATGCAGATTACACAGCGGTTGTCGCGACAGGCGATTATGAGAGGGCGTTTAAATTACTCGACGCCGATGCGAGCGGTAATCTCAGTGAGGCCGAAATCGTAGATCAAGATGATGATCTTGACTTTGACGGCAGGGCCTCTGAAGGCCAAGTGGAACCGGAAAGCGAATATTAGACCGCTTTACTGACTAGGCGGCCCTTTGGATGGGGCATTTGATCTGCTATTGGGCCGCCGCTATTTTCTCCCCAATTTATTCTTAGCTGAGACTCGTTCTTTGCGCAGATTTATGCGTAGCTAGGGTATGACGATTCATCTGCAAAAGCTCTCAGTTGGCTCAGAGAGCATTGACACGCTTACGGCTTGGCAGCGCCACGTTGTGCGAAAGCGAAAAGAACGCGGCGAGGCGGCTTTGCACGAGCATGTCACGCGCATGTTCCCCAAACAAATTGATGCGCTACTTGATGGCGGCTCAATCTATTGGGTCATTAAAGGCCAGCTTCAATGCCGCAACGAAATCGCGGGCCTTGAAGAACGCATTGGCCGCGACGGCATAAGACGCTGTGCGATTTTAATGACGCCCAAAGTTATTCCCGTCATCCCCACGCCCAAACGCCCTTTCCAAGGCTGGCGTTATCTCAAACCTGCAGACGCGCCCGCTGACCTCACTGCGCAAAGCGGCGGGTTAGAATTGCCGCCCGCGCTACGCGGCAAACTCTCAGATTTAGGCGCGTGGTAGACAGGGGTTTGTCGTAAGGCTTTTAGGACCGCAGCGGATATTTGCTGAGCGGCTCCTTAAGGCGATAAAGCCAGTAGGTGGTTTTAAAATGCACGCCCAAAGGCCACACCGAAAACGATGGCGTCCGCGCCGCTGGAAATATCGTAATGGAACTGCGGCGAAATAGTATAGCCTTCGCCAAGTTCCAATTCATAAAGCGCGCCGATGCGGGCAAGCGCGAAGGTCTCATTTTTTTCGCCCTTATCAACGAATTCGACACCGGGGCCAATCTGAAGTGTTAACCCGCGCCAGAGGTGAATATCTGCCACTGCCAGAAGGCTTGTTGCATCAATCTTGCCAAAAGCCTGTTCGGCAACAAACCCAACTCCTAACCGTCGATTGATACGATACTCATAATCAATACCCACGGTAAAAGCCGTATAATCTTCTGACGGGACATTTGTGCCGGCCGTCAAAATAGACAGGTGATGTCTTTTGTCGGGATGATAGGGAATCTGGCTTTTGTGCTCCGAAGTCGACGAGGTGTGGTCGTCGTCATTGGCGGCGGCGGACCCAGCTGAAATTGTTAAGAATACCAATGCGTTTATAAGTATAATTGATAACTTCATTGGACCTATCTTCAAGTGTTGGCGTAAAAATTTATGACCAAGTGATATATGCTGTGCATCATATATTAAACTGCACTGTTACAGATATAATCTAAATCTGCGATAGCAGCCGACGTTTATCGTTTGATTTTGACGTTTCGTCGACTGCCGCTTTTGGCTAATATAAAGATGTGTCTTTACATTAGCTACCAATAACGTGGTTAGCGCCGTGCGTGACAGCGGCGCCCGCCCGCAAGGCAGCAGCAACAAAGGTGACTTCGGCAAGCTCTTCTTCAGTTGCTCCAGCCTTCTTTGCCATCTCTGTATGGATAGTCAGGCAATACTGACATTGTGTTGTCAGAGCGACAGCAACGGCGATGAGCTCTTTTGTTTTTTTAGAAATAGCTCCGTCTGCCATAGCGGCGGCATCGAATGCGCCAAAAGCTGCCATTGTATCTGGCTTGAGTTTAGAAAGCGGTCCGAGCTTTGCGAGTTCGTTTGATGCGCTCATGTTAAATGTCCTATTGTTTGATGGTTATATCTGCCGCCATTGCGTAGACAGCTTTTCTCTGGTGTACTCCTGGAGGGCGGTCAATGACGGAAATGAGCCCGCACAATCAATTATTCGTCATAAATTTAACTTCGTTTCAAGGTAAAACAAATCTTAATGTTCGCTTTTTCCTTGTGACTAAAAAGAGAAATAGACGATTACGAGCGTCTTAAATTCGACCCGTAACAGCCGCTGGTAATGTTTGACATTATCGCCTGTAATTGGCCCGTTACATATTAACGCCTTCATCACGAATAACGCCCCAATCTGGCTAACGCTGTCATCACGAAAACGCGCGCGAGCGCGAGGTTTTCATCACGCCTCTATCATCAGGCGTGTAGAGCTATTTCAAATCACGCCGCTATATTTAACTCATCAACAACGAACTGTAAGGAGTTCAACTATGTTAAATGTGATTAAAAAAACGGCTCTAACAACACTCACGGCCATCGCCTTAACCGGCGGGCTTAGCGTGCAAGCTCAAGCTATGACGACGAGCTTTAAAGCCAATAGCAGTGTCAAGGCGTCACAAAGTTTCAATAGCGGCCGCTCCTTAAATACGCGGCGATCTGTCAATAACCGCCGCTCTGTAAACCGCCGCGGGCTTAGATCGAGTAGATCACGGAGCGGCTTCAATCGCTCTAATATTGGCTTTAGCAACGGGTATTATACGCGTAGCCGATTCAGTAATAGAGGTTATGGATATAGCCGCTCTAACTCGCGCTATTATGGCTCTGGACGCTACAGCCGTAGTATTGGCTTTGGCAGTAGAGGTTTCAGATCAAGCGGCTTCGGTTACGGCGGATCTTACGGAGGCCGATATTAATTTATTTTGAGCGTGCGCCCTCATGCTCACAAAAAAGCCCCGCTCGAATGAGCGGGGCTTTCATAATATTAAAACTAAGCGTGTTTAGAAGTTGTAACGCGCCCGAACATACCACTGTCCGCCATTAAAGCCGAACGGTGCTGTGGATGGGAATTCAGCCCCTGCAACAGCGCCGACAGATGAGAAGCCATCCAGCGGAATATTCGCCAATGAGTCCGGTGTGTTATCAAAGATATTGGCAGCGCCAACACTGATTTCGGCACCGATAACTTGCGGTAATGAATAAGTAATTTCAGCATCAAAGTTTATTTCGCTGCCAAGGTCAATTGGGAAACCATTGGTTCCAAGATGATCTTCGAAGTAACTAGAATGGTAATTAGCGCGAACCAAACCTCTCCAATCACCTTGCTCATGATTGACCGTGAAATTACCTTTAAATGATGGAATGTTTTCTTCCAAAGAGCGTGTACGAAGGTCACCAATGGGTTCAATATCCCCGCGGTTGGTTACATCCGTATCTGTCCAGTTAGCTGCAAGGGATAGTGACGTTGAACCAACGCCAAAATCGACCGGCATATTTGCGACAACATCAATACCTTGCGTTTCAGTATCGAAGTTGTTGGCAAAAACCGCAAAGGCTGCCAAATCTTCAGATCCGGCAAAGTTGGCAGCGCTAAATCCAGCTGTGCCGTCAAGCGCATTTATGAGCTGACTTGTTTGAGCGAGACCCGCCGTATCAACACCATTATCAGCCGCAAAAGATTGAAGCGCAGCTTGGAAGTCTTGATTGTCTGTAAGGGCAATTCTGCCATCAAGCTGAATATTGAAATAATCAACCGTAAGACTTAAATCGCCGAATGACGTTGCAAAACCAACCGAGATATTGTCACTTTCTTCCGCGTCTAGGGTAAATGGCTGATCGCCATCTGCTACACGTTGGGTGTTGAGGAACTCACCCGCAGCACTGGTCAGAGGTAGAGTCGCAACATCTTGTAAGATACCACCAACGAATGCCGTTGTGATGTTGACGACATTGGCTTGTCCAGCTGTTGGCGCGTGGAAGCCTGTTGAGTAGGTCCCGCGAACTGTAAAGTTATCAGTGACATCATATTTGCCGCCAACTTTCCAGTTGAGTGTATCACCAAAAGAGCTGAAGTCTTCGTAACGAAGAGCCGCTTGTAATGTTAATTGATCAGTTACGTCACCTTCAAGATCGCCATATATGGCGATATTGTCTTGAGAGAAAGATCCAGCTGCAGCGGGAACGAAGCCGCCAAAGCCGTTGGAGCTTGACGCAAAACCTTGACCTGTTGGAAAGCCTGCTGATGGCGCAGCAAGTGGGCCAATAGCGAAGGATGCTTCATCTCCTTGATTAATCGTGAAGGTTTCTTCGCGATATTCAAAGCCAGCCGCAATGTTGAGGTCTGAGGCCCAACCCGCGATAGGGAGGCCGTAATCGAGATCAACGTTGAAGTTGATATCTTCTTGCTCGTAACCACCAGGCTCGAAATCACGCGGCGTATTTGGTCCAAGTGAAGCATTAATAGTGTTGTTGATGAAGAAGTCTGTTGTGTTTTCACCATAACTAAAGCTGACATCATATCCGAGACCCGTCCCGATCTCTAAATCACCTCTGAGGCCGGCTACGATAGAGATATCTTCATTGTCACCGCCAAAGCGAGGGACAAATCCACCAGGGAGTGTTTCTACGAAAGAGAAACAATTCGCGTCACCCGTAACTTGGGCAAGGACAGTTGGGTCCGGGATGCCGCCGCTCAAAGGAATGCCCGCAGGACACGCCGCAGGATCAAGACCCGCTAAGTTACCGACAAGCACAGAGGCCACAGCATCGGCTGCATCGCTTGCTGCGCCTGTAATTGGATCAACTGTTGGGCCATCAAAAACGCCGCCACGATTTGTTGGGTTACGGAAGAAAAATCCACCCTCCACTTGACGTTCAGCGTAGTTACCAAAGACGTAAAGTTCAGCATTATCGGTGACTTCATAGCCACTATTAATAAAGAGCTTGATGTCGTCATTGACATTAGGTTGACCCCAAATTTGGACTGAATCAATATCAGTGGTCAGTGTGTTAACTGACTGATCAAGAATGGCCGTATTCCCAGCCGCAACCAATGCTGTGACGTCATCACGGGCAATAGACCGGTTCGTGTCATTCACATCAGAATATTCTGCCGTGACATTCACAAATCCTCTATCGCCTAAAGGCAAGCCGAAATTACCCGCAATCCGGATATTTTCGCCGTCACCGTCATAAGTTTCGCCATAACGAACTTCAACGGTTCCGCCTTCAGAGGCATCTTTGAGTTGGAAATCAAGCACACCAGCAATCGCATCAGACCCATATTGTGAAGAGGCACCATCACGAAGAACTTGAACATTTTTAAGGGCAAGAGATGGGAATACTGAAATGTCAGGACCATGCGCGCCATCGGCAATACCGCCGCCTAAGAATGAAATGACAGACGCACGATGACGGCGTTTGCCATTTAAGAGAACGAGTGTGTTATCAGGTGATAATCCGCGCAAACTCGCAGGGCGAACGATTGTCGCGGCATCTGAGATCGGTTGCGTGTTAACGTTAAAGGAAGGCACAGCAATACGAAGTGCATCCGCGATATCATTAGGCGCCTGATTAAGAAGCTCTGTGGACGAAATAACGTCAACCGGAGCAATGACATCTTTGGCAGAACGCGCTTTACGGCGCGTACCGATTGTAATGATTTCGTCTTGTACGCTTGGATCACTGCTCTGAGCATAGGCTGGGGTTGCCAGCATCGTTGCGAGCAACGCTGTTGACGCTGTTGCCGCAAGTGTGGCCTTTAAAGTAAAGTTTTGCATGTATATTCCTTCATTATGTTTCCGAATGTTTCCGAATGTTT
>CAZFWZ010000050.1:10815-18862 GCA_964522765.1 uncultured Caulobacterales bacterium
ATGTTTCCGAATGTTTCCGAATGTTTTCGGTATTGAGTTTTTTATTAATCGTACCCACACTCCCGTTTAAGGCATTATTTTTCGCAAATATAGAAAATGAACGCGCGTCTTAGAATATATTTACTGTGAGTGACAATTTTGACACGTTTTTAGCCTTTTCGAATGTATATGCATAAAATTTCCTATAATTCTGGGCTAAAGCGATGTTTTGCCCTGAAAAAATGACAAGCTGAAAGACCAAAATGACGAATCTAAAGCTACGGCTCGCCCAAAACACTGACATTCCAGACATCAAATTCCTCATGGAGCGCGCCATTCGTGAGCTGCAAAAAGGTTATCTCACAGAGGCGCAGATAGAGGCCTCATTCGCGGGCATGGGGCTGGATACTCAGCTCATTGAGGATCAAACCTATTTCGCTGTGATGGAGGGGGATGTTCTTGTCGGCTGCGGGGGCTGGTCGCGGCGCGCCACGCTGCACGGCGGCGATCATAGTGCTGACCGTGATGACAGATTGCTTAATCCAGACACAGAACGCGCGCGAATCCGCGCCATGTATTGCCATCCAGACCATACAAAGCGCGGAATTGGCCGTCTGATTATTCAGGCGGCTGAGCAGGCGGCGAAAGCTGACGGTTTCAAAGCGTTGGAAATGGCGGCCACGATGGCGGGTAAGCCATTTTACCTACGCTGCGGTTATACAATTGAGCGTGAGTGGGATGATTTAAATGGCGCCGTGCCCGTGCCGCTTTTGACAATGGTTAAGACTTTGGCAGGTTAGATCAATAGCTATATTTAAGGGACAGGCCATAGCTTCTGGGCTGTCCGCGAAATGTATTATAGCCGATGAAACCAAAGCCCGACGTTCCGTAGTCTGAATGACTAAGGTTTCGCCCCCATATGCCGAGCTCTACAGCCTCTTTGAAGGTGAGCGAGGCAAAGGCATCTATAATTTCATATCCGGATTGCCGTCTATCTTCGAGGCCTTCCGCGTCAAAGAAAAAATCGCTTTGATATTTGCCGTGGCTTTCAACTTTGGCCGTGACGGCCTCGCTTAAAGGCCATTCATATGAGGCTGAGGCTGTTAACGAAATGTCTGAGGCGAAAGGCAAGGGGTTGCCGTCAAACGCATCTGCATTTTGGGGAACATTTGGGTTTTCATCTTGGTCGATTTCAGTGTCCAGCCATGTCGCGCCGGCCGTAAGGTGAAGCCCTTCAATGGGTGTCCACGCGGCTTCCGCTTCTACGCCAAAAGAAACAGCCTCATCTAAATTGGACAGAGAGTTAGAGGTAATCGAGCCTCCGTCGCCTGTTTCAAATTCGATAAATATGCGGGCCTGCGGACTATCGTAAAGCTGATAAAAACCTGCGATATTAAACTGAAGATTCTCACGGTTGTATTTTAATCCGACTTCAAATGCATCGACTGTTTCTGCCCCAAACAAGCCTTCGTCAGAAAAATGGGCGGCGTTATTAATCACCTCGCCGTTAAATCCGCCGCTTTTAAAACCGTTTGAATAGGAGGTGTAGAGTAGGGTCGCATCATTTGCCTTGAAGTTCAGTCCGACATTGCCAGAAAAACGCGTATCAGTGATTTCATTGGAGCCAATGGCAGGCCCTAAACCATTTTGATTGTTAAGTCCGATTTGACCATCCTCAAAATACAAAAGCCCCTGACCTCGGCCATCAATGTCCTCATAGGTGAGGCGTCCGCCTATCACGGCCTCTAGGCGCGGCGTGAGGTCAAATGTGTTATACGTAAACAGAGCCGCCGTCTTGCGTGATTGCGTCGTCAGCGTCCGTAAAGTCGTCGGGGTTGAGTCTGATATTGGAGTGGGGCCAGCCCGGCCGGGCGCGCCAATATAGCGGCATGTGCCCAGCAAAGTCTCTGGGTTCAATTCGCCGCAAAACAGTAAATATTCTTGATCAAAATCCTCCGCTTCTAAATAAGCGCCAATTAAAAGCTCGGATTTCTGTCCTGTATAATTAAGACGTAACTCTTGACTGACTTGGGAAAATTCTCGGTCATAACGGAGATTGGAATTGAAACTGGTGGGGCCCGTGACACCAAACGGGGCTGGCGTGCCGTCAAAATCAAATCCGTATTGTTGATTATAGCCTTCATAGGCCGTGTGGGACACAAACGTAAAATCGCCGAAGTTATTGGTGAAATTCACCGATGCGCCGTAAAACTCGTTATCAGTATTTTGGATGCCGTCAGGGCCAATAGAGATTTCATGATTGCCAAGATCTAAGCTGTCATTCAAGGGCGCGGGATTAATGCCGTTATCTTCCGCGTAATGCACATTGAAAAGGACTTCGGCTTGGCTGTCAGGGACTGTCAAAAGACCAAGGGCTCTGAGGCCAAACTCATCGCGCTCCCCGCCCGCCTCTTGCGGAGCCTCTATATCTGGATTTGTCACAACATTATCGAGCGCTGCGTCTTGGGCTAAATAACGCCCGGAGAGCCGCAATGAAAAAATATCACTGACAGGTACAGTAGAGGCGGCCGTAAGATTGACGCGGTCAAAATTACCAAATTCAGCGGCCACATAACCGGACGGCGTGTTGGTGGGGCGAACAGAATTAAAATTAATCGCGCCGCTTGAGGCGTTTCGGCCGTATAGCGATCCTTGAGGGCCTCTTAAAACTTCGGCGCGCTCTATATCAAAAAGAAGCGGGCTCGTTTGCACGTTCGTGGCTTGAAATGTACCGTCCACATAAACGGCTGCTGCCGTTGGTGTTAAGGCTTGGTGATCAACGGCGCCAATGCCGCGAATCTGAAAGATGACTTGGCTTCCATTTGCAACGGCGGCCTGCAGGCCGGGTACGAGCTGCGAGAGATCTTCTGCGCCGTCAAATTGTGAGAGCTTTTCGCCGTCAACAACTGTTAGGCTGAGGCCTAAATCTGATGGGCTTTTCTCAATTTTTGTCGCCGTAACGATTATCTCATCATCGGCGCTTTGCGCAAATGCGGGCGGAGCAATGCTCACTAAAAAGTTGGTAAGAGCCAACACACTAGCTGTAGTAAGGACAGAAAGTTGCATGATAAAAAGGCCAATTTCAGTTAGTGTAATTTGAGTGCAGGGCTCTCTAATTTATACGTTCGAAATTGCAACAGCGAATGTCTTAGCCGCGGTTGTTGTTACGAGAAATTAATCTGCATGGCTTAAGAGGGAATACCCTGAAACTTGCCGTCTTTAGCTAGCGCCTTTTTCCACGCAGGCCTCGCATTCATCCGGTCAAGATAGGCTTTGGTATTTGGATAAGCCGTACCCAAATCCCCGCGCAGGTCAGCCATATATAGCGTATACCCCATGGCGATGTCGGCGGCGGTGAACAGGTCTCCTGCAAGAAACTCATCGTTTGAGAGATCTGATTCCATCTTATCCAAAACGGCCTTAAGGCGGGGCTTGATAAAGAGGTTTTGCGTCATGCCCAAAACCTTGGAAATCAATGGGCGGATAATAAACGGCGTTTTGGCGGTGGTAATTGAGAGGACAAAACTCATCGTTAAAATCGACTGATAGCTGCCCTGCGCGGCGTGAAACCAAAACAGATAGGGCGCGCGGGCTTTATCTTTCGCAGAGGGGCGCAGCGTGTTGGGGCCCGCTTTGTCGAGGATATAGTCAATAATCGCATTGGACTCAGCTAGGGTAATGTCTCCGTCAGTTATAACAGGGGCCGTGCCCAAAGGGGACAGCGCTTTATAGTCATCTGGCGCGAGCATAGTTTTGGTGTCGCGGTCATACATTTTAAAACCGTATTCCATTTCCAGCTCTTCGAGGAGCCAGAGGATACGAATGGATTGTGAATTTTCAAGGTGGTGCAAGGTTATCATAGTTAGCTGTCTTTCAATATGCGCTGCGTTGAGGCCGGATATTTTTCTAGCCATTTTCCGGTCCGTGTCGGCCGAGGCGTTAACGGCCCGCCGCAATTTGGACAGCTCTCCAGATTGCAAGTCTCGCAAAAGGTACATTCCAAAGAACAGATGAGCGCTCCGTCTTTATTGGCGGGCAAGTCGCGGCCGCAGTTTTCGCAATTGGGCCGCATCTCGAGCATTAGCTATCCCCAATGGCGCAGTTGTCAATCAAGCGAACGGTTACGCCGTCTTTGCCGTTACGCGGACAATGAGCCGCGATTAACAGCCGGGCAGGGCGGTCAATGCGGCCGTTTGGCAAAATGGTGAGACTATTGACTGAGGCCACAGTGACATAATCCACGCTTGTGAAGCCTGCCTCTTTAAGTGCGTCGACAGCTTTGAAAACACAGTCTTGAATATCATATCCCTCTGCGAGCCGTTTGGCGCAGTCAAACATGATGATATTAAGCTTTCGCGCCGTCTCAAGACCGCTTTCATCGAAATATTTATTTCGCGACGATAGCGCCAATCCATCAGCGTCGCGCGCAATGGGCGCGCCAATAATCTTAATCGGCATATCCAAATCTTCAACAAGACGCCGAATAGTGGCGAGCTGCTGATAATCTTTCTCGCCAAAAATAGCGGCGTCAGGGGCGACGCGGTTTAGCAGCTTGGTCACAACCAGTGCCACGCCGTCAAAAAACGTTGGTCGGTGGTCGGTCTCAAGATTTTCTGCCACGCCGCCGACTTTAATACTCGTCGCGTGATGGGCGTTATACATGCCGCCATCGCGCGGAATATAGACAAGGTCACAGCCCACGCTGGCGAGTTTTTCAACGTCTGCTTTTTCTGTGCGCGGGTAGGCTTCAAAATCTTCGCCGGGCGCAAATTGTGTCGGATTGACGAAAATACTGGCAACCGTTTTTGTGGTTTTAGATTTCGCGAGAGTGATGAGCGATAAATGTCCGCTGTGTAGCGCGCCCATCGTCGGAACAAACCCAATCGTCTCGCCAGCCCCGCGCCATTCCCAGATTTGTCCGCGGAGTTCGCGCTGTGTCCTGACGATGATAGGGGTCTTGCTCATGCATAAGATTTAGGCAGTTACGCGGGGCGGGGCAAGACAAAAGGCAAAACAGCTAATGCAATCATACTGTTTCCCTTCTGCGGTGTTGAGCGTTTACGCCGCAAATATGCGTGCCTATAGTCAGCCAAAATAACACTCAAAATGATGGGGTTTTCATGCGCGCGTTTGTTTTAGTCTTGATGTCAATATTTCTGGCCGCCTGTCAGCCGGCGAGTAGCTCTGGTTCGGGCGCAAATTCCAACGCGCTCGCGGGGCTAGATCACCGCGCAGGATTTCTTGACCTGTATGTCGATGAAAGCAAAAACCGCGTATTGGCCAAACTGCCCGCTGCGGATGAAGACGGCGTGTCTTTACGCTTTATCCATACGGCAAGGCTTACAGCGGGGCTGGGCTCTAACCCTGTTGGGCTTGACCGTGGCTGGGGCAATGGTGGGGCGATTGTTGTTTTTCGCCGCATGGGCGATAAGGTTATCATCGAACAGGAAAATCTAGCCTACCGTGCCAATCCCAATAACCCGCTTGAAGACCGTGCCGTACGCGAGAGCTTTGCGCGCTCGTTCATCGCTAGCGCTGATATTGTGTCTCACGCAGAGGGAACTGTGATTGATTTGACAGATTTTCTTACCTCTGATGTGTTGGGTCTCGTGCAATACCTTAAAGATGCCGATCAAGGCCGTTTTTCCGTCGCCAAAGACCGCACATTGGTGGATACGAAAAACGTTTTTTCTTTTCCCGATAACGCGGAAATAGACGTGTTTTTTACCCTGACCTCCGCCGACCCAGGACGCGAGGTTTCGACCACAGCGGCGAATGGAAAAGACGCGACCCTTATTCAGCACCACTCTTTTGTACGATTGCCAGAAGCAGGCTATACGCCGCTGAAATCTGACCCGCGCGCCGGCGTCATAGAGCGTGTCTATTATGATTATTCTGCGGCCCTCGATGCGCCGATTGAAACGCGGCTTGCGCGCCGCTACCGCCTTGAGAAAAACGAGGCCGGCGAGACGATAAAGCCAATTGTATTTTATATCGACAGCGGCGCGCCGGAGCCGATTAAAAGCGCATTGCTTGATGGCGCGCGCTGGTGGGCGGATGCTTTTGCGGAAGCAGGTTTCTCCGATGGGTACCGCGTTGCGGTCCTTCCAGAGGGGGCTCACCCGCTCGATATTCGCTATAATGTCGTGCAATGGGTTCACCGGCAAACGCGCGGCTGGAGTTACGGCGGCGGCGTGTCTGACCCGCGTACAGGCGAAATGCTCAAAGGTCATGTGAATCTCGGCTCGCTTCGTGTGCGTCAAGACCGCATGATTTTTGAAGGACTGTCTGGCACAGACAAAACAGGCACAGGCGAAGACGACGACCCCATAGAGCTTGCCCTTGACCGCATCCGCCAGCTGTCCGCCCATGAAGTCGGGCACGCCCTTGGCTTTGCTCATAACTTTGCCGCCAGTACATATGGCAAAGGCAGCGTCATGGATTACCCCGCGCCAGATGTGCGTGTCACGAACGGCGAAATGGACTTCTCAAACACATATGGCGTCGGTGTTGGCCCGTGGGATAAGTTCGCTGCGAGCTGGCTTTACGGCGAGACAGACGACGCGGGCCGCGAAGCGCTTGTGCAAAATGCGCTGTCTCGCGGATTACGTTTTGTCACAGACCGAGACGCGCGCGGGGTTGGCACGGCGCATCCTAAAGGCAATGTTTGGGATAATGGCGACAACCCTATTGTGGGTCTCAAACAGGCTATGGAGGTTCGCGCGCTCGCGATGCAAAACTTTGGGGCTGATCGCATCAAAGACGGTCAGAACCAATCTGATTTGAACAAAGTCATTGTACCGATTTATCTCTATCACCGCTACCAAACGGCGGCGGCAGGTAAGCTTATTGGCGGCCTTGATTTTAATTATGCCAAACGGGGCGATGGACAGCCGCCTATGGAAATTGTTCCGCCCGCCACGCAGCGCGCCGCCCTTCAGGCCGTGCTGCAAACGCTTGACCCGAAAGCGCTGGATATATCTGACGAGACGCTAAGCCTGCTGAGCCCGCGCGTGATTAGCTGGTCATTCGCCGATAATGACCGCGAGCTGTTTCGCCCTGCGGCCTATCCTGCCTTTGACGTCAGCGCGGCGGCCGATACGGCGGCCGATCTAACCTTTGACGTTCTGCTTGATCCGCGCCGCGCGGCCCGGCTCACAGAGTTTCATCGGCGCGATTCCAATAACCTTGGCTTTTTAGAGATGCTTGAGGACACGCGCAACTATGTCATGCGCCAGCCTGCCAATGACCGTACAGGCCTGATTGCTAAATCCGTGCAGGCCCGATTTGCCTTTGGGCTTATGGAGCTTAGCAATAACGCCGCGGCCACACCGACCGTGAAAGCACAGACCCAAGCCATGTTGTTCTTGGTGCAACGTGATTTATCGAGCCAAGGTTCTGGACATGGGTCTTGGCTTGTCGGTAAAATTGACCGTCATCTGACGCAGCCTGCTAAATCTGCTGTGCCCATCACACAGGCCAAAGCGCTGCCGCCGGGCGGACCAATAGGCCAAGATGGGTTTAATATGGACCAGCTAGAGACGTGCTGGCATTGCACGGAATGACCAAGTATTGATGGCATTAAAATAACAAAAGCCCCCTTCACAGTATGAAGGGGGCTCCTATTAAGCTGGGTCTAACGGGGCGCAATGCCCGCTTTACCGATTAGATATTCGGTACCCAATTTCGCTTTTACGAAAGTGCTGATTTAACAGCTTTGGGCAGACCCCTTAAACAAGATAAACAAAATCAACCTCCTTTCATAACGCGGCCGGACATCCGACGGCTTTCAATAAGAGAAGTGTAATCCCAAAAACCCGCCTTTGGCAATAATGAAATTATATCAAGTTTCAATTTAGGTTAACGGGTTGTTTACCATAATGGGGCGAGAATTCTCGCTCTCCAAAACTCAGCTAGCGAACGCGTCACTGGCGCGTTTACGGGCACTAGGCGGGAATGAAATCCAGCGCGACGCCGTTATTGCAATAGCGCAGGCCTGTTGGGCGCGGGCCATCTTTAAAGACATGGCCTTGGTGACCGCCGCAGCGCGAGCAGTGATATTCTGTGC
>CAZFWZ010000051.1:0-18847 GCA_964522765.1 uncultured Caulobacterales bacterium
TTAATAAACACCTTACATCTGGCGCGATATCCTTAAGGACGCGTGAATATTATACAAAATTCTTAGCCTTGTGCCGATTCAGACCTCTCAACCTTGTTCACAGTTCTCGCAATGTTAATGCTTGCTTTAGATAAAGTGCAGAGCGGTCAAGCGTAAGTCTCGACAAAATATTTATAGGTCTCGGAAATCCCTTGTTCTAAGGTGATAGAAGGCCTCCAGCCGAGAGCCCGTATTTTTTGAGCAGACATTAGTTTTTTCGGTGTTCCATCAGGTTTAGCTGGATCGGTGAGAATGCCGCCTGCAAAACCAACGATGCGACAAATCACTTTCGTAAGGTCGATGATTTTTAAATCTTCGCCATAGCCAACATTAATATGCTCGGGCTCATCATATGTTTTTAGCAAAAAAACCAACGCGTCAGCACAATCATCAACATGTAAAAATTCTCGCATAGCGCTACCCGTACCCCATATTTTAATGTGGCTTTTCTCGCTAACTTTTGCTTCATGGGCTTTGCGTATAAGGGCCGGCACAACATGGCTGGTTTGAAGATCAAAATTATCTCCGGTACCGTATAAATTGGTCGGCATAGCGGAGATATAAGAGCGCCCATATTGCTTTCGATACGCCTGAGCCAGTTTGATGCCGGCAATTTTCGCGACCGCATACCATTCATTTGTAGGCTCTAAAGCGCCTGTTAACAGGCTGCTTTCTTCAATCGGTTGTTCAGCGAATTTCGGGTATATGCAACTTGAGCCCAGAAACAATAGGCGGTTAATATCTAATTTATGCGCGCAGTGAATAAGGTTAGAGGCAATCATCAAGTTTTGATATAAAAACTCAGCAGGATAAGTGTCATTCGCCAAGATACCGCCAACTTTTGCGGCGGCAATAATAATCGCGTCTGGCTTTTGCTTTTTCAAAAGCGCCATGACCTGATCAGGGTTTGTCATATCTGCATCTGCACGGCCAGCCGTCAAAACATGACACGCTTCAGAGGCAAGCCGCCTTACGAGGGCGGAGCCCACCATGCCCCGGTGCCCAGCGACGAGTACGCGTTTTCCCTGTAGATCATAAATCATAAACTATAAATTATTCCCCCGTAGAAACGGGGTGAGCTTTTAACAATTTAAGATCACTTTCAACCATCTCTGTCACAAGTTCTCTTACAGTGACTTTAGCTTGCCAGCCTAATTTATTTTTCGCCTTAGTTGGGTCCCCTAAAAGAAGCTCCACTTCGGTTGGACGGAAATAACGCTCATCAACTTCAACTAATAATTTACCGGTAACCAAATCATACCCTTTCTCTTGAACACCTTTTCCGCGCCATTCTATGTTTATGCCTACACACTCGAATCCCCATTGCACAAAGTCTCGTACGGTTACGGCTGCGCCTGTTGCAAGCACGTAATCATCTGGCGTGTCCTGCTGCAACATCTTCCACATTCCGTGGACATATTCCCGGGCATGGCCCCAATCGCGTTTGGCCTCCAAATTTCCAAGATAAAGTCGATCTTGTCGGCCTAAAGTAATATTAGCCACGGCGCGTGTTATTTTCCTTGTCACAAAGGTTTCACCGCGAAGAGGACTTTCGTGATTAAACGCAATACCGTTAGAGGCATGAATACCGTAAGCTTCACGGTAGTTCACAACAATCCAATAGGCATATAGTTTAGCCGCCGCATAAGGCGAACGCGGATAAAAAGGCGTCGTCTCGCTTTGCGGGACTTCTTGGACAAGGCCATAAAGTTCTGATGTAGACGCTTGATAGAAACGGCAGGTTTTTTCCATACCCAAAATTTTAATCGCTTCTAGAAGACGCAGCGTGCCTATTGCGTCAGCATTAGCCGTATATTCGGGCGTTTCAAAACTAACCTGAACATGGCTTTGTGCGGCCAGATTGTAAATTTCTGTAGGTTTTGTTTCTTGAATAATTCTAATGAGGTTTGTCGAGTCCGTCAGATCTCCATAATGCAATATCAGCTTTGGATTAGGAACGTGGGGGTCCTGATATAAATGCTCAATACGGCTCGTATTAAAAGATGATGAGCGGCGCTTTATCCCATGTACCGTATAGCCTTTGGATAAGAGTAGTTCTGCTAGATAGGCGCCATCTTGACCCGTAACACCTGTAATCAGAGCTATTTTTTTCGCGGCCATGATTATGCTTCCACATTTGTAATTTCTAGACACTACTCATACTGGAGGAGCCTGCCAAAGGCTTCGATGAAGCAGCCTCTACGATCTCACTCTTTGAGCTAAAACTCAGCAAAGTTCCTTTTTCAATCTTATTGATCTTACTCGGCTGTATAAACTCGAGTGTCCCGTCAGACTTTTTAATCAGGAAAATATCTAGGTCTTCACCGCGTGATTCAAAGAAGTTTTCAAGCGTATAGTTTTCTGAAATGCCCGTTGCTGAAAAACGCCATCCACTCCACCAATCACGTGTCAACGCATCAAAACTGCGCCCACGTGACGATAAGGTGCGTCCTCGTGAGGTAAAGGCAATGCTATCGCCATCATCATCATCTTTATCGCCGCCGCTAACTTGGAAAACGCGGTGACGGCCAAGTTCTGGGGCAAATTCAACACAAACAAGAGCATTATAAGCATCATTAGGGGTCGCCGCAATAATGTGATTAAAAGCTGAGTGATCGAGACGCATATCGGCGTTTTCAGACAAAACCTCACCATAAAAAGTCGCATGACCTTCTAGCCGCGCCCCGCGAAGGCGCCGCCAATTTGTATCAGCGACAAGAACGCTAATCCCCATGTCTTTAAGCGCTTTAGCCAAACCAAGCGTCCAAGGATTAGCGCCCACAATCATGACCCCGTCGCCCCCGCCCGCGCTTTGTTTTAAAAGCTTGGAGACGGGACCAATAGTAAAGCCTGCCGCCAACACTGTGGCAAAGACAAGCGCGAAGGCAAGCGGGACAAAAATAGAGCCTTCAGGCCGGCCAAGCGCTTGAAGTTCAGCAGCAAAAAGGCCCGCAACAGCCACCGCGACAACCCCGCGCGGCTGTATCCAGCCAATCAATAATGATTCGCGCCAAGTTAACCCCGACCAACATGTTGATATCATTACCGCAACAGGACGGATAATAAACATCATAACAAAGACGAAAGCAAAAATACGCCAGTCAACAATTGCAAGCTGTCCGAAGTTACCCTTAAAGGCCTCTCCTATGCCTACAATTTTCGGCGTGATGGCAGAGAGAACTTCTGGAGTCAAAGTGGCCGTCAACACAACAAAAACGCCGGATACAAGAATAATAGCGATGTTTTCTTTAAACCGCCTAAATTCAACCATTGATGCAAATTTAGTGTTCGCCATTGTCATGCCTAGCGCAGTCACAGCAAGAAGCCCTGTCTCGTCCGCGAGCATATTGGCCATGACGTAAATGAATAGAACCCATGCCAGCACGACAGGAGCTTTAAGGTATTCAGGAATATGACCTCGGCGGAATGCCCAGGCGAGGCCTATGCCAGAGACGATTCCGATAGCCGTGCCAAATAAAGCCGCAAAAATCAGCTTTCCAAAAACCAGGCCCATAGAGGCGCCAGTCGCGGTAAAGCGAATATACTCAAACCCCGCAACAGCAAAAAGCGCGCCGAGCGGGTCGTTCACAATCCCTTCCCATTTTAGGACATTTGCTGGCTTTGATTTCAGATGCGCTTGCCGCAATAACGGCATTATAACTGTTGGGCCTGTCACCACAAATAGACCGCCAACCATGACCGAAATATCCCACGGAATACCAACAATATGATGAGCTGCAGCCGCCCCGGAGGCCCAGACAATAGGCGCGGCCACAAAAACCATACGGCGCACAGCCGCTGTGGCGTCGCCAAGGTCTTTAAAACGCAGCGTAAGTCCGCCTTCAAATAGAATGATCGCCACGGCAAGTCCGATCATTGGGCGGTAAACATCGCCAAAATCAGAGATAGGATTAAGACGTATAATATTTAAAAAGTCATGACCCGAAGCAGGCATGAAACTTAAGTTCATAAGAAAACCAACGAGCGGGCCAAAAATCAGACCCGCAATCGCCATTAATACAATAGCCGGGCGCTGTAATCGCCACGCTAGCCACTGCGCGCCAATACCAAGCGCTCCAATCAAGGCTATCTTGACGGGCAGCATATTTACAACATGATGAGCAACATCTGCAGAAGCGGCCATTAGTCCCTCTTAAAAAATTTCAGTTAAGCCCCGTGAAAAGCACATTTAGTCTTGAGTTAAGCGTCGCTTTTAGCCCGCTGAATGTCAAAGCCTATATCGGCCGTCCCGTAATCACCATTGTCGTAATTATCAATTCGGGTGTTAAACCAATCCAAAAGATGCGCGTATAATGTCTCAAAAATAGTGTCGAGTTCAGCCTGCTCTGTGGGTAATTGCAACGTTAGCATTTTGCCGTTATCTAGAGAGAGAAACATGCGCTCACCCTCTTTTCGGGCCGTTATCACAAGACGCATATAATCTTCATCCGTTGATATTTTTACAGCGAGTCCGAATGTAATAGGTTCTAAGGGCAGGAAACCCTTACCGGCTACAGAAAAAGCGGCTGAACCGTAATTCTCTGATTTAAACGCGCCTTGGGGCGGAACAAGAAAGACACATTGCTGGTTATGATCCAGCCAAGCACAGAGTCCCTCGCGAATCTGTTCTGCGATCGAACGTACCTGAGCGTAATTATCAAAGCTTCTTTGCCCGTAAATTTGGGCCGATTTTGCTAATTCTTCTAGTCGTGTTTCGCTCATGACAAGGTCCTTAAATCAATCTTTTGTATAGCGGTTTGAAACGGCTCGACAAAGCTTAAATAAGAAAAACCTGTGTGCCATCCCGTGTTTTAGCAGTAGGTTCACTTATAGTTTTAGAAAATTACTCGCCTAAGCGGCGAAGTTGGCCCTTTAATTGCACCTGAATAGGCAAATGTTGCTTTTGGAGACAGCTATGACCAAATTCTTACGCCCTATTTCTCTAACCACAGCTCTCATGTGCGCGCTGGGCGTATCCGCCTGCTCATCCGTACCTCAAAACGGTGTTGTCGCAACTGATATGACAGGAACTTTATCGCAAATGTGGTCAAGTGTCTTTACAGGTGAGCTGCGCCGAGCGCCGCAAGCTAATTATAGCTTTAGCGGCAGCGACGCCACACTCAATTCACATTTGCTAAGGACTCAAGTTCACCAACAACCAGCTACGCAGCCAGTTTATCGTCCGCAGTATAAAGCCCATACGCGGCAAGTGCCTATGCATGATATGTATAAAACGGACATGTATAAACCCAAGCGCCGTAATTATCAGCCTGAGCCAGTTCAAGAGGTCTCTTTGCAGCCGCAAATATCAAAGCCGCTCTCGCCTGAAAATCCGTGGTCGCGTCGTCAGCCTTCCTCTCCTTCGCTTGATAGCTATGAGAGCTTTCGCCCGCAAAATACAATCGCGGCGCCGCCCAATACATTACCGTCCGCAGCTTCGCTGCCGCCGCGCAGCCAGCCCTTAATGGCCGACCCTGCAATCGAACGCGCAGCCTATCCTTCTGAGAGTTTTGCGCTAGAACATGAAACCCCTGCACCGGCTCGCCAAGCGTCGATTGATAACAATTACGCAAAGGCAGATCTCGAAACGAGCTCTAGAGCCCCTTCGGCGCCGCAAAACTGGGAAGCCGCTAATGAAGAAATTGGGGATAGTTTATCCTATGTAAAAATCGGCGGCGGATCTCAGATTTCTGATTGGCAGGCCTGCGAAGCCGAGGCCGGAAATTATTTCCTGACCACTGCAACCGGATTTATCGTTGCGCCACAGTTTGACAGTTGTATGCGGACTAAAGGTTATAAACCTGAAGCAGAGGCTGAAGCGGAACTTGCCGCCAGCGTAGGTTAGAATTTTACACCGCCTTCAATAAATAGGGCGGTGGCTTTTTCTTGGCGCGGCGCAAAAATGCCGCCGTCAATGCCTACAACATCACGCTCAATATATTGCACGCCCGTCCCAAGGGTGAAACGCTTAAAGTCATAGACAAAACCAAGGACCGCTTGATCTGAGGTAAGGTTGACGTTTTTATCCGTCGCACGGCCATAACTTGCCGAGATGCCCCATTGCGCGGGTTTAAATGTCAGGCCGATATCATAAGCTTCATAATCCCCGTCTATTAGGCCATTATTGCTGTTGAGGAATGAGCCGCCTAGTGTCCAAGGCCCATATTTAGCTTCAAGTCCAACTCCATAGCTCTTCAGATCATCAAAGCCCGTACCATCTGCAAAAACAAACTCACTATCTTCGCTAGCGGTGGCGTAAGTGGCAGTGCCTTCAATGGACAAACCGTTTCTAAATGTACGGTCTAGCGCCACGCCAAATTCAAAAACATCTTCTAGGTCTGGAGAAATCGCAGTTGAGCCATCTCTACCATTAGAACGCACGCAGTAATCAACCCCGCAAGCTCGGGCATTAGGCGCATAAGACGCGCCAATCTGAATCCCCAGGCCAATTTGATCCCCTAATAGACGCGGGCTGACATAAGAGATTTTTTCAGCAAAACCTGAGGCTTCATTGACTGTGCGCACACTATCCAGCCCAGTATAATCGACGGGTGAATTAGAGGCGTTCACGGCCAGCAAGGTCGGCGCGCCAAGCGAGAACAAATAAGCCGCTCCATCGTCTCGCCCAACCGTCACGTCGCCGTAAGCAGAGCGTAAAAACAGATACGCTCCTTCTACTGCGAACTCAGTTTCCTTGGCATTATCAAAGCCGGCGCTATAAAATTGCGACGTGTGGCCCCGCAGCGGCCGAGCCAATCCATCAATAATGAGACTATTACAGCCGGGAATAAACTCGACAGCCCCGACGCCGCAATCACCAACCCTGCCGCCAAATCCGCGGCGATATTCATCATATTGCCCGCGCACTTCGCCCCCGATACCATATTCGAGGCCGCCGCGCGTAATCGCGCTCACTTCACCCGAAATTTTGCCGTCCGCAATAAAGCCGGCTTGCCAGCCCTCATCTTCTATTGTGTCTGTTCGCCTTAAAGCCGCAGCGCCGACTTTTAAAGCCGCACTAAATGTGGTGAGCAAATTACCAAGTCCGAGGCGGTCTTTCCAGCTCTGCCGTGCGTATTGAGGCTGCTGATTTGGGCTAGCATAATTTTGAGAGTTAGGGTAATTTTGATAGCTGGGCGGCGCAGATGCAGCGGGATTATTTTGGCCAGAGTAGTTTTGATTTAAGTAATTCTGAGCCCGAAATTGGGGCTGGGGTTTATTTTGCGTTGTTTGTCCGCGCGGGGCATAAGCTGGTACGCTAAACCCACTAGGGTCTTCACGGCCTGGATAGTAGGCGCCTGCTTGACCCGGTGTCTGCCGACGGAACCCTGGCAATAGGTCAGGCTCAACACCGCCGCCTTTGCTTTGCGCCGCGCCGTGTCTTTGAGGATTATAACTCCCGTAAGCCGGAGCCGTTTGCGCCGTAACTGACGGCGAAGTCTTTGGGCCCGAATAAGCTGGAGCCGTGGGGCTTGGCGCCTTATATGCCGCCTCTGGGCTTTGTACATAAGATGATGATGCTGGTGATGACGGCGCTATGGGTGGTGCACTGGTTTTTAGATCCGCTGGCGGCGCATAATTTGGCGGCGGAATATATTTTGGAGCTTCATATACTGGAGCCTGATAACTCGGGGCTTGATAAGGGCTGCCGCTGGGATCAGGACGCACAACGTCTGTTTCCCATGCTTGTTTTTTCTTTTTATTCGCAAATGGCGAATTCGTTGTTTGCGCGACGGCCACCACAGAAACGGCTGTCATCGCCGCTAAAGCCAGCGTTAAACCGCTATTGGTTTTAAAAATTGATGACATGACATTCCTGATGGCTGGCCCAATGGCTGACACGCTGCAAATCAGCGTTAACCTTTGTATAACAATGTCTAAATAATGGTTAACAAAAGGTAAAAGTCCCAGTAATAGCGTGGTTTTTGAGCTTTTTCAGACGCGCTAACGATGCACGAAAAGCTGGCATCAACGCTATTGTCTGCTATAAGCAGGGAAATTTGCGATTTGCGGTCCTATGTGAGCCGCCATAATATTCATTCGGAGAGCCTTCATGCGTCCATTTTCATCTCGTCTTTTAACGCTGACGGCTACTGCAGCTCTATCAGCCGCGCTTTTATCTGGTTGCGGCTCGTTTGGCGGCAATAAGAAAGCACAGAAACAGGCCGCCCGCGCACAGGCTCCTAATATTGGCGTAAATAGCTATCTTTGGCGCGCGTCTTTAGAAACACTTGAATTTATGCCGCTAAGCAGCGCCGATCCATTTGGCGGCGTCATCACGACAGACTGGTATGCGAGCCCAGAGGCTCCTGAAGAACGCTTTAAGGCTAACGTTTATATCCTTGACGCCAATCTGCGCGCAGATGCGCTCAAAGCCTCTATTTTTAAGCAGGTTAATAACGGCGGAAGCTGGACGGACGCCGCGGTTGATACTGACACAGGCCGCCAGATTGAAAACGCTATTCTAACGCGCGCCCGCGAACTTTTTATCGCGACTGTTGATAGCCAATAGGTTTTCACGAGAACATAAAAATAAACCCGCTCGTTAGGGCGGGTATATTTTCGTCTCAAATTATCTAAGCTTAAGTATTCATACTATCAAAGAAATCAGAATTGTTTTTTGTATCTTTGAGCTTAGATATCAAAAACTCAATCGCGTCCATTGTCCCCATCGGGTTTAGAATACGGCGAAGAACATACGTTTTTTGAAGGTCAACAGCATCAAGAAGTAGCTCTTCTTTCCGCGTACCTGATTTAGTTACATCAATCGCTGGGAAAACGCGCTTATCAGCCACTTTCCGGTCAAGTACAATCTCGCTGTTACCTGTGCCTTTAAATTCTTCAAAGATAACTTCGTCCATACGCGACCCTGTATCAATTAGCGCTGTGGCTATAATGGTCAGAGAGCCTCCTTCTTCGATATTACGGGCCGCACCGAAAAAGCGTTTTGGACGCTGCAGGGCATTGGCATCCACACCACCGGTGAGAACTTTTCCTGAACTCGGCACAACCGTATTATAAGCGCGGCCAAGGCGCGTTATAGAATCAAGCAGAATAACGACATCTTTGCCATGTTCGACAAGGCGTTTAGCTTTTTGGATAACCATTTCTGCAACTTGTACATGGCGTGTTGCCGGTTCATCAAATGTTGAGCTGACGACTTCACCTTTAACGCTGCGCTGCATATCCGTCACTTCTTCAGGGCGTTCATCAATGAGCAGCACAATCACATAACATTCAGGGTGGTTAGCCTCTATAGAATGCGCGATATTTTGTAAGAGCACTGTTTTACCCGTGCGCGGCGGGGCAACGATAAGAGCTCGCTGCCCTTTCCCGAGCGGCGAAACAATATCAATAATACGGCCTGACCTATCTTTGCGAGTTGGATCTTCAATCTCCATTTTAAAGCGTTGATCGGGATAAAGAGGCGTAAGATTGTCAAAATGAGCTTTGTTACGCGAGGCTTCGGGGTGTTCAAAATTAAGGGTTTCAACAGTCGTCAGCGCAAAATAACGTTCATTATCTCGCGGGCTACGAATTTCACCCGAAACAGAATCTCCTGTTTTAAGGCTAAATTTGCGAATTTGGCTGGGCGTTACGTAAATATCATCTGGACCTGGCAGATAATTAGCTTCTGGCGCCCGTAGAAATCCAAAACCATCATTGAGCACTTCAAGAACGCCGCTGCCATTAATTTGAACTTCGCCTTCCGCCATATCTTTTAAGACTGAAAAGAAAATTTCTTGCTTACGCATTGAACTAGCATTTTCAACGCCAACAGCTTCCGCAAAAGCAATAAGCTCTGGCGGTTTTTTCAGCTTAAGGTCTTCAAGGCTAATTGACGTAATATTATCGATGTTTTCAGGAGTAATGTTTTGAGGGGAGGTCATAAATATCTTTTGAAAGAACTGTCTCAGATAGAGATATGTTTTTGAAAAACAGGGCGTCTCAAGATATGAAACAGCCACACACCGAACGGTGCTTAATGGTCACTTACGCCTTTTTTAAAAAAGGTCAAGCTTTTTAGAAAGGCTCCACTACCGCCAAAAGAACAATAAAAATCGTTGCAATAGATGGAACCTCGTTAATAATACGGAAGAATTTTTCTGATTTAGGGCGTTCGCCTCGTTCAAATTTCTTTCGTTGGCCTGCTAAAAAACCATGGTAGCCGATAAGGCCAAAAACAAATAATAATTTAAGCGGTAACCAGAATGACCCCAATAAAGCCTCACTACGATACCCAATTAACACAAGCCCGAGTATAAATGCCGCTATCATCGCTGGATTCATAATAATCCGCAGTAAATTCCGTTCTTGAATTTTAA
Organism: uncultured Caulobacterales bacterium; assembly: GCA_964522765.1. GTDB lineage: Bacteria > Pseudomonadota > Alphaproteobacteria > Caulobacterales > Maricaulaceae > Fretibacter. The sequence goes on from CAZFWZ010000051.1 coordinate 10,365, forward strand.
GAGCCTTGTCCATTTCACCGCCAATAATCGCTTGAGAATGATAAACATAAAGCCGTGGTAAATATAAAAGCCCAGCCATCCAAAAAATGACCGCAATAAGGTGAAAGGCTTTAATCCATAAATAAGGATCAAACATAATTAAAACCCTCTAGATTCGCCTTTCCATTTCTCACATGAGAAATTACAGCATGAACGTTCTCTATTTTCACATCCGGAGAAACACCATGGCCAAGATTAAATATATAAGGACCATTAGCTAGCTTAGCATCATCAAGCACGCTTTGAACGGCTGATTTTAAAACATCTCCGCCTATGCGCAATGCCAAAGGATCAAGATTACCTTGCAAAGCTTTTTTTGGACCCAATAATTTACGCATTTCATAAAGGGGGCTATCAGTTCCCGCCGCAACGCAATCTACAGGAACATTATCAATATAACTTTTTGTATTTAAGCCTGCTGCCCGGGGAAACCCAAGAATAGGAATATCTATGCCTGCCTCTCTCACACGCGAAATTATAAGCTGCGTCGGCTTTATCACTAGTCTTTCAAATAATGGTGCTGGCATGCCTTGAGCCCAGCTTTCAAAGATCTTCAAGGCCTGTGCACCCGCTTTAGCTTGGCCAATCAAATAATCAGCGGATGATATAGCGATAGCTTCAAGCAGTGCGTCAACCGCTAATGGCTGCTCATAAGCAAGCCTAAAAGCCTGCTCTTTTGTCGGTGTTCCTCGGCCTTCAATCATATAGGTTGCGACTGTCCAGGCGCCGCCGCAAAAACCAATCAAGGTTTTATCTGTGCTTAATTCTTTGCGGACACGCGAAACTGTTTCGTAAACAGATGATATACGGTCTGCCGCACCGCTTATTTTTAGTTTTGATATTCCTTCTACATCAATCGGATCAAGAATAGGACCTATACCTTTTTCAAATCGTACATCGCGTCCAAGCCCAATCGGTATTAAAAGAATATCGGCAAATAAAATTGCTGCGTCCATATCATATCGCCGGATGGGCTGAAGCGTAACCTCCGCAGCTTTGGCAGGACTAAAGCAAAAATCTATAAACCCATTTGTTGAGGCCCTAACTTTTCGGTATTCTGGTAAATGTCTTCCAGCCTGACGCATCATCCATATAGGAGGTATGTTTTCGGTTTGCCCTTTAAGGACATTGAGTAATTTTGGTGAGTTATCCATCAAAGTCTTTCAAAATTCCTCTTCTTTCTAAATAAGTTTTATAAAGAGTGATAGTAATAAGGCTTGTGGCAATGTGTACAAATTAACTATTTCTTAAGACAGCTTAAAAAAGTGTTAATGAGGTTGTTAGGCCATTATTGTGGATAATTCTAATTGTATAGATCTTGCAGCATAGGTATCTTTATAAAAGCTCTATATTAAAAGCAGTTTAGAATATTATATATGTGTATAAAATGTGAGTTAAATTTATGCACAGGATTCAGGGGATAAGTTCAACCTTTCAATAGCTATGGAAAAGAATTGAAACATCTAAGCTTTTATCTTTGCAAGCTTGAGGATACTTAGATTTTCAACTCGTCCTGTGGACAAATCAAATAAGGCAGCGCAAAACCCTAGAATGGCCCGTAATCCAAATGTAGCGATATATTTTCATGTACACCTTGTGTCTGATAGTACGGGCGAAACACTTGTGGCGATGATGAAGGCTTCGACAGCGCAATTTGGGAAGGCAACGGCCTTAGAGCATTTGCATTCTCTTGTGAGATCTGAAGAGCAAATGCGGCGTACATTAGACGATATTGAAAACAGGCCAGGTGTTGTTTTGTATACTTTGGTTAATCCAGAGCGCCGACGTATGCTAGAAGAGCGGTGCGCACATTTAAATATCGCTGCAATATCTATTTTAGATTCTACTCTTGCTATGCTGGGACGATACCTTGGCGCACCAGTGATGCAGGAAATAGGGGCTCAACGTACGCTGGATTCAGATTATTATGATCGTATTGAAGCCCTTGATTTTGCTATGGCCCATGATGATGGTCAAAATGTATTGGGCCTTAGGGAAGCGGATATAATTTTACTTGGCGTTAGCCGTACGTCTAAAACACCAACAAGTATATATTTAGCTAACCGAGGCTTTAGAACAGGTAATATACCGCTTGTACCAACCGCGCCTTGGCCTAAAATAATCGAAAGCTTTGAGAAGCCTTTCATTATAGGTCTTTTTGCATCGCCTAGCCGGATAGTTCAGATACGCCAGCAGCGCCTTGAAAATTTAAATGCAGGAGAAACAGATTATACAGATGAACAGCGTGTTCGTGAAGAAATGCAACAAGCTAAACGTATGTTTATCAAACTAGGTTATCCAGTTGTTGATGTCACGCGTCGATCAATTGAAGAAACATCTGCTCAAATCATAAACCTGTATCAAGCTTATAAAGATAAAAATGGGATTGTATGAGTACTCCTATCCCTATAATTTTAGCTTCTGGTAGTAAAATACGCGCACAAATTCTATTAGACGCTGATGTACCGTTTGAGGTTCTCTCTAAACCTGTTGATGAAACGGCAATAAAATTGGCTATGCTATCAGAAGGCGCTCGCATACGTGATATTGCTGACGCGGTTGCTGAAGCTAAATCCATACGGGTGTCTCGAGATTCGTCAGGTTTAGTCATCGGCGCGGATCAAATAATGACAATGGAGGGAAAGCTTTTTGATAAACCCCCAACGAAAAAAGCTGCGCGCGAAAGACTCCTTTCCATGCGCGGCAAAGCCCATAAGCTTATTGGGGCTATTGTTATTTGCGAAAACGGCGCCCCAGTTTGGCGGCACATGTCTGTTGTCACCTTGCATGTGAGAGACTTTAGTAATGAATGGTTAGAGGATTACATTGCGGCTGAGGGTCAATTGATGACTAAATCAGTTGGAGCCTACCGTTTTGAAGGTCGTGGCGCGCAGTTGTTTTCTAAAGTGGATGGAGATAGCTTTTCTATTATGGGATTATCATTGCTGCCCCTTTTAGATTATTTACGTTTGCGTGGCGCGCTTAAATCATGAGCCGCCCTATTCCAAAAATGGCAGGTGTTTGCGGCTGGCCTATTCATCACTCTCTTTCGCCTATGCTTCATAGTTATTGGCTTAAGGAAATGGGGATTGCAGGGGCTTATGTGCATTTTGCTGTAAGGCCTGATGAAGCTATATATGCGTTTCGTTCTCTTAAGCGCACGTCAATTCGAGGGGTAAATGTAACGCTTCCGTTAAAGCATTTAGCGTTTCGCGCAGCTGATGTTGCAACAGCAGATGCTCAAAAACTTGGGGTATCAAACTGTCTTTATAAACGTGATGGAAAACTGATTGCTCATAATACGGATATGGAAGGTTTTGCGGCGCCTCTTCTTAAAATGATGGGGCCTAGCGTGATTGCTCATACGCCGGCGATTATCTACGGAACAGGCGGTGCAGCCCGAGCCGTTGTCGGGGCTTTATTAGCATTAGGATGCCCTGAGATTCGCCTGTGCGGCCGGACAAATATTCGTGCCGAAGCTATGGTCAAAGAGGTCGGCGTTCCAAGTCTTTATGCCGTACCATGGGAAAGCCGATCGGCGGCATTGGCGGGTGCAGGCTTAATTATCAACGCTAGTGCTGCCGGAATGAAAGGTAAATCAGTTCTTGATGTAGATCTTTCAGGCGCCAAGGAGGCCGCAGTTGTTTATGACCTTATTTATACCCCGCTTGAGACGCCTTTTATTAAAGCCGCTCAGACGATGGGACTTTCAACGCTTGGCGGATTATCAATGTTGATTGAACAAGCGCGTCCTTCTTTTCGGCTATTTTATGGTGAAACACCGCCTAGTCATCTTGATCCTGCGTCGCTTTTAATCAAAGAGCTTAGCTTATGATTATACTCGGCCTTACGGGGTCTATCGGTATGGGTAAAACGACGACAGCGAATATGTTTCGTGCGCTGGACTGCCCTGTTTTTGACGCTGATGCGGCTGTACATAGCCTTTATAATAAAGGCGGAAAGGCTGTGCCGCTTATTCGCGCCGTCTTCCCTGATGCTGTCATTGACGGAGGGGTGGATCGTAAGATACTTGGCGAGCATATGCGTGCTGATCCTTTAAATTTGACAGTGCTTGAGAGTTTTATCCATCCTATGGTGGGTGAATTAAGGGGAGCTTTTTTTGAAAAAGCCAACGCTGCGAATGCAGACGTTGTTGTGCTTGATGTTCCGCTCTTATTTGAAACAGGTATGTCTGAATTTGTCGATAAAGTCGCAGTTGTTACAGCTCCGGAATATATACAAAGAGAGCGTGTCATGGCTCGGCCCGGGATGACTGAGCCGCTTTTTAAATCACTTCTTTCTCGGCAGATGCCTGATAGAGAGAAGCGTAGACGTGCGGATTATTTAATTTTCACCGATCAAGGCCTTCCTTTTGCGCGCAAACAAGTCCAAAAAATTCTTTCAGAACTTCGGAGGTTTAAGAGTTAAATGCGTAAAGATGCTGGCATAAGAGAAATCGTATTTGATACAGAAACGACCGGTTTCAATGCGACTGGTGATGACCGCATTACAGAAATAGGCGCTATTGAAATTATTGATTTCATGCCCACTGGCCGCAGCTTTCATGCTTATGTTGATCCGCAGCGTGCTGTACCTGAAAAAGTTGTTGAAATTACAGGGCTCACAACAGAGTTTTTGCGCGGCAAGCCCTTGTTCAAAGATGTAGCCCGTGATTTTTTAAACTTCATTGGAGACAGTCCATTGATTGCTCATAATGCAGATTTTGATAGGGGGTTTGTAAATGCTGAGCTCGCGCGAGCTGATTTTTTGCAAATTCCTAAAGAGCGCTTCATTGATACACTTAAAATGGCGCGGGCACAATTTCCGGGCTCGCCGGCCACGCTTGATGCCTTGTGTAAACGCTTTGATATCTCTCTCGCCTCGCGTGATAAACACGGCGCGATTATCGATAGCGAACTTTTAGCGCTTGTTTATCTTGAGCTTAATGGCGGGAAGGAACGTCGTTTTGGGTTTCAAAATGCCCGTGATGTAAAAGTCGATTATGTTGTGCCTGTCGCAAAGCCGCGGCCAAAAAAATTGGATTTACTTTCAACCGAGGCTGAACGCCAATCTCATGGCGACTTTATTCGCTCGCTGGGGAAAGATATGCTCTGGTACCGCTACGACGTTGCTGCCGAGTAATTTTAAATAAGTCGAGAGAGATTAAAAAAGCCGAGGTGTCCCCCGGCTTTCTGTTTTAGGCCTGACCTTCAGTGTCCGCGCGGCGCATCATTTCGTCACGAAACATAGCGGCAAAATCTGGTGGCTCGAGCATGATAGGTGGATATCCGCCGTTCTGCGTCATCTGCGCCATAATTTGGCGAGCAAATGGGAAGAGCATGCGTGGGCATTCAATCAAAATCATAGGCTGAATGGTTTCAATATCAACATTAGCGAAAGCAAAAAGTCCTGCATATTCCAGCTCAGCTATAAAGGCGACGTTTTCACCGCGGCGCGCGTCAGCGCGCAATACAAGCACAACTTCTACGGTGTCGTCTTCCATCATCTGGCGGCCAATTTCGATATTGATAGAAATTGTCGGAGCCTCAAGTCCGCTGCGCAGACTTTCGGGTGCATTTGGATTCTCAAAACTTTGATCTTTTGTATATTGCGCGAGCACTTGCAACATGGGGCCCGCCTGCGGGTCTTGACCATTTGCCTCGGGCGGAGGGGTCTCAGCGGCCGGGCTTTTTGCCTTTTTATCCTTTTTTGGCGCTTTCGCCATAATTAACTCCTATCTGATACTGCGCATGCAGTTTTACGTGTGAGGAGCTAACATGTGTCTCAACGCCCTGCAACCTCTTGGCTATGAGATAGGTCATCCAACCGATTGTTCAAGGCGTAACCTCTTTGCGGTGGTTAAGAACTGCTAAGGAGCAAACTAGACATTGCGAACTGCGCCAAAAACATTAGGTATATGGCAACACTCGCTATGCTATTATCGAGCTCATCAAACCCGCCGATTAGAAAGCTGAATATGTACGATGTTATACTTTATGCTGCAATTGCGACGATAGTTTGCGTGATGCTCTATACTGTTTTGGGTAAATCAGTCGGGCGCGGGCCAGAAGATGATGCGGATTTACCTGATTTTATCACGGGGAAAGAAACCGCTGAGACGCCTAAATTTGTTGCGCCTGTTTATGATGGCCCTAATGTTCCGGGCCTGGACGGCATCATGAAGCTTGACGGAGATTTCTCGCCCACTGGATTTCTAAATGGAGCGCGTGTGGCGTATCCAATGATTTTAGAAGCTTTTGCTGATGGGGATAAAGATCAACTTAAACCGCTGCTCGACCCTGATGTTTATGAGGTTTATAGCGGCGCGATTGAAGACCGCGAAGAAAAAGGTTTGCGCCAAATTACAGATTTAGCGCGGCTCATGAGTGCTGAGCTTGTGCGGGCTGAAACCACAGGGAAAAATATGCGTATTTCGGTTAGGTACCAAGCTGAGCTTGCTTCTGCACTTGTCGACTCTGAGGGCGAAACCGTAGAAGGAGATCAAGACACTTTGGCTTCAATCAACGAAATTTGGACATTTTCCCGAAAAGCCGGGTCGAGTGACCCCAATTGGCTGTTAGCGGATGTGGAGCCCTCTGAAGGTGATGTACTTGAGGCTGATCCGACCCCTGATACAACGAGATAAATCATGCGGTTTTTAATAAAGGCAGGGGCTGGCCTTCTCCTCACCTTTTTCGGGTTGAGCTTATCGGCCTGTACGACAACGCCAAATGCGCCGCCAACACAGCCTATTATTACACAGCCAGTTGTTATCACGCCTACGCCTGAAGTCACCCAAGCTCCAGATAAAAGGCCTGACGAGACGACAGCTCCGCCCATAAGCGCGCCTCCGCCTATTGTCGAAATTATTCCGCCGCCTCCAGCCCCTAGTCCTATTAATCCTGAGGCGAGCGCCGTTGCAACGCTCAAAGGCTGGAGGGACAGTGATGTCACGCCTGCCCTTACGGCGTTTAACCGTAGCTGCAAAGCGTGGGAAACAAAGAATGTATCTGATGCGTTAAACAGCGTCCTACCTGAGTACGGAACCTTTGGTGATTGGGCGCAGGCCTGCGAGGCGGCTAAAACTGTTAATCTCGATTATGGGTCGGCTCATGATTTCTTTGAACGTTATTTTGACCCAGTCCATCTTTCGCCGCGTAATAACGAGAGCGGCCTTTTGACGGGATATTATCAGCCAGAGATAGATGTGCGCCGCCGCGCCGATGCGTATTTTAATGAACCGATATTAGCTGTACCAAAATCAGAGAGCGCAAAGTCACTGCCGCGTTCTGAAATTAATGCGGCGACCTCCCGCGTTATAGCTTACGGCCGTCCTTTGGATGTCTTCTTTATGCAAATCCAAGGCTCTGGCCATATTCGTTTTTCTGACGGGGCGAGCGTGCGCGCGGCCTATGCCGGCAATAATGGCTATAATTATAAATCTATCGGTTCGGTGCTGATTAATCGCGGCGAGATTACGAAAGATAAATCCTCCAAACGCGATATTGAAAACTGGATGGCCAAAGCAGGTCCTGAAAAATCGCGCGCCCTGATGAACGAAAACAAACGTTATATCTTCTTTGTTGAACAAAAGATTGAAATTGGCGAAGGGCCCAATGGCGGCATGCGCGTTCCGCTAACGGCGATGGGGTCTATGGCGGTGGACCCGCGCTATCATCCTTACGGCGCGCTTATCTGGCTGAATGTGAAACTACCGATGGCGGCGGGTGATTATCGCGGCACAGACCAAGGTATTTTGCTGGCCGCCCAAGACACAGGTAAAGCTATACGCGGGGCCATGCGCGGAGATATTTATTTTGGGTCTGGCAAAATTGCGGGCGATCTTGCAGGCGTGATGAAACATAGGGGTGAATGGTCGGTCCTTCTGCCCAAGGCTTTGGCAGAGCGTCTTAGGGGCGCTGCAAATATTAGTTAATGAAGCGCCCGCCGCAAAATGGTGAGCGCCCTATTGCGAAGGACGAGAAAAAAGTCTGGGATAAGGTTGCGAAAACGGTCTCGCCGCGCCGCCGCTTTAAAGGCCCTAAAGCCGCTAAGCCTCTGCCCCCGCCTTCAGGCCGTGATGAATTTGCGGCTATGCTGCGCTTGCCCCCTACTCTGCGCGAAACGGCTCGCCCTACGCCGCAAAGCTTGGATGTGAACCAAGATAAACGCACGCGCCGCGGCCGCGTTGATATTGACGCCACGATAGACCTGCATGATCTTCACCAAATGCCCGCGAAGGCCGCTTTGGTGAAAGCGATTATCCGCGCGTCCAACAGAAATCATAAATGCGTCTTAGTGATTACAGGAAAAGGCAAACGCGGTGAAGGCGTGTTAAAACGCAATTTCCCCGAATGGATTTCCCAAGAACCTATACGCCCGCTCGTAGCGACATATGCCCCTGCCCACATCAAACATGGGGGTAGCGGCGCGTGGTATGTATT
>CAZFWZ010000052.1:0-6159 GCA_964522765.1 uncultured Caulobacterales bacterium
ACGCGTTCTTCCATGTTCTCATCCTCATTACAGACTAGGGTTCCCGGGTTATCATCCCCGACTTCGGCCATCGATGTTAACACACGGATGGGCAGGTTATTATTCATGGCCAGCTCCACTGACCGGGTTTGCAAAACTTTCGCCCCGAGTGAGGCCAGCTCTAACATTTCTTCAAAGGCAATACGGTTCAGACGACGCGCGTCTTTGGCAATGCGCGGGTCCGTTGTATAGATGCCGTCAACATCCGTATAGATATCACAGCGGTCAGCCTTAAGCGCGACCGCCATAGCCACAGCAGAGGTATCAGACCCCCCGCGTCCCAAAGTTGAAATACGGCCATCATCGGAAATACCTTGGAACCCAGCGACAACGGCAACATTACCCGCCTCCATTGACGGCCCAATAGCGGAGCTTTCAATCTCGGCGATGCGGGCTTTGGAATGGGCCATGTCTGTCCGGAGCGGGATTTGCCAGCCCAGCCAGGATCGGGCTTTAAGGCCGCGTCGGCGCAGCGCTATCGCAAGCAAGCCTGATGTAACCTGTTCACCTGTCGCAACAATGGAATCATATTCATCCTCAATTTCGCCGCCGTGAATGTCTTCATTGCCAATACGGTCTGCGTCCAGCTCATCGACCAAGGCCACAAGACGGTTAGTTTCCCCGCTCATCGCCGAAACAACCACAGCAACTTCATTGCCGTCTTTCACTTCTGCCTCAACCAAACGCGAGACATGGCGAATGCGCTCTAGGTTTGCGACCGATGTGCCGCCAAATTTCATAACAATACGTGCCATATCCTGCCCGCTAAAGAACCAGCGGCGCTTTTACGCCCCTGTTTGAAATTTTCAACCTTGAAGGCAGATAAATCTGGTAAGTTTTTCTAATTTATGCGCAGTTTACCCCTGCGGCAAATCCCGCCCTAGCCCCTTATACGTAAGCTGCTATATAGCGGTTTAAACTGGAACTTATTATGGCCCACGCAACTATAGCTCCTGAACGTCTTTCGCGCGTCTCTGTTGATCCTGCCGAAATGGCAAGCTTTTCGCGCATGGCGGAGGATTGGTGGAACCCGGCAGGTATGTTTCGTCCGCTGCACGAGATGAACGGCGCGCGGATGATGTTTATCAAAAATGCCATTTGTGAGCATTTCCACCGCGACCCTGATACGGAGCGTCCGCTTAAGGGTCTACGTTTACTGGATATTGGCTGCGGCGGTGGACTACTATGTGAACCTCTCACGCGTCTTGGCGCGCAGGTGACGGGCGTTGACGCGCTAGAACGTAATCTTAAAACCGCCAAAACTCATGCCGAACACGTCGGGCTGGAGATTGATTATCGCCACGGAACGATTGAGCAAATGGTAGAAGCGGGAGAAACGCCTTATGACGCGGTCTTAAATATGGAAGTGATAGAGCACGTCGCCAACCCGCCAGAGTTTATGGCCGATTGCGGCGCGATGGTCAGAGACGGCGGGCTGATGATTTGCTCGACAATTAACCGCACGATGAAAGCCTTTGCCTTTGCCATAGTTGGGGCGGAATATGTGCTGCGCTGGCTCCCGCGCGGCACGCATCAATATACCAAACTGGTCAAGCCTGCCGAGATACAGCGCTGGCTCAAAGACGCAGGGCTTGAGCCACAGGACAGCGTCGGCATGAGCCTGAACCCCATAACGCGCGGCTGGACGTTTTCAGACGACGTGTCGATTAATTATGTAACCGTGGCGACTCGAAGCGGTTAAGGCAGGCGGTTTAAGACCAGCTTGAACCCTTACGGGTTTCATGCGTAACTAAGCTATGATTAAAGATATTACGCGTCAGAGCCTGAATTTATGTCTTGGCTCCATCATGTGGCTGTGTAGTTCGCTGAGCCTGTTTTTTGAAGGCGCACGCAGCCCCTCTGAGATGTCGGACACACATGATAGCTTGCTCGTCCCGTTCGGCGCGGCTTTTTCTATCTGGCTACCCATTTTTGTGCTGTGCTTAATTTACGCTGTGCTGCAAGCCCTACCGCGCAATCGGGTAGAGCCTGTTTATCGGCGGCTTGGCTGGTGGACTGCGGCGGGATTTGGGGGCGTGTGCCTTTGGGGGATTATCAATGCCTACGCGCCAATGGGCTCGCTCTGGGCCCATCCCCTTGACTGGGCGCAATGGGGCACAGCCCTCATTTTTGTGCCGACCGTATTGTTTCTGGTGAAGGCCATGCTCATCGCAACAGCCGAGAAATCAAAGATGACAAAATTTGAGCGTTACACGGTACATTTAGGCTTAAGTCTGATTGCCGGTTGGTGTTCTATCGCCGTGTTCTTGAACTGGACGCCGCAAATCGTGGCCGCCTTTAAGGCGGCAGGACTATCTATCACGGCCGCCAACATCATCATGCTGGCAGCCGCGCTTATTTGGGCTGTTCGCACAATCAGAAAATCAGAACGCAACCTCAGCTATGCTGTCCCAATAATATGGGGCCTCGGCTTCTTAGGTCTGGATAGGCTGTTAGACACGCCGCCAAACGTGATGATCGCAAGCGCCGCAGCGATAGGAATATTAATCTTGCTCGGCACGGTATTTATAAAACCGAAACGTCAGACGTCTTAATCCTCTTGATGTGCCAAAATACGGCGGCGTTCAACGCTGCTCGGAATGTTCATGCTTTCGCGGTATTTCGCGACTGTACGGCGCGCAATTTCTACGCCTTGTGCACGTAATAAATCCACGATTTTATCATCTGATTTAACCGTCTTACGCGTTTCTTCAGAGATAAGTATTTTAATTTTGTGGCGCACAGCTTCGGCGCTATAGGCTTCGCCGCCGTCATTGCTCGGAATTGACGCCGTGAAGAAATACTTTAGCTCAAACATACCGCGCGGCGTGGACATGAATTTATTGCTCGTGACGCGGCTGACCGTGCTTTCGTGCATGTCAATTGCGTCGGCAACCTGTTTCAAATTTAACGGCCGCAGATGATCAATGCCGAACGCAAAAAAGCCGTCTTGCTGTTTGATAATCTCGGTGGAGACTTTTAAAATTGTGCGGGCGCGCTGATCAAGCGATTTGACCAGCCAATTGGCATTGGACTGACACTCACTCATGAACGTTTGCGTTTCTTCATCAGAACCTTTGGCCGCGACCTGCGAGAAATAACGATGATTGACCAGAACACGTGGCAGCGTATCGGAATTAAGCTCCACCGCCCAGCCGCCTTGCGCAGTTTCGCGGATAAATACATCAGGTTCTACCGCCGCCGCCATATCTCCGCCGTAAGCCAGGCCTGGCTTAGGCGAGAGGCTGCGTAGGGAGGTAACCATGCTCATCAACTCGTCTTTGTTGACACCGCAAAGCTTGGTTAGCTTTGAAAGATCATGCTTGGCCAGAAGCTCAAGATTATCGACAAGCAAACTCATCGGCAGATCATATAAATCTTTTTCGCGCAGCTGCAACATCAGGCACTCACGTAAGTCGCGCGCGAAAGCGCCCGTTGGCTCAAATGTCTGCAGCGTTGTCAGCGTCGACATAATCCGCGCAGTGGTTACGCCAAGGCGTTCAGCAATGTCGGCGAGGTCTGCACGCAAATAGCCATTTTCATCCACATGGTCGATAAGATAGGTACCAATCATGCGCTCTTTAGGATCGTGGATCGCCATCGCGAGCTGCGCGTTTAAATGCTCAGAGAGAGAAATTTCTGCCGCCGTATTTTCCATTGGATCATAATCAGAACTACCGTTAAAGCTACCGCCGCTGCCCGCTTTGGACCAATCAACATTACCGCCGACATCGGCGACACTCGCGTCGGTATCCATGGCATGTGCAGGGGCATCAATATCGCTGCTTGCGGCTTGGGGAGCGTCCATTGAGACTTCGGCATATTCCGCGTCTGCTCTTCCAGCCTCTTCTTCGCCGCGGCGGTTGTCATCACCTGTTCCGCGTTCAAGTAAGGGATTGCTCTCTAGCTGTTCTTCAACAAAAGCCGCGAGCTCAATATTGCTCAGCTGCAACAGCTTAATCGCCTGCTGCAATTGAGGTGTCATCACAAGTGACTGTGACTGTTTCTGTACTAAACGAGGTGCAATCGCCATTGGCTTCACCGTCCCACTTTAAAATTTAACCATTCACGGCGCTTTTGCGCTCTTGAAAGATCGGCTTTAGAGCAAAACCTTTAAAATAAAGTTGCATCGAGGATTTCAGGCATGGTTTTTGCTTTAAGGCCCGTCTTTTACCGCCGCCAGAAGGTGGGTAGCTGTAAGTTTTTAAACCTTCACATGGTTCCCGGCAGTCATATATGAGGACATGAGCTCACTAAGATAAGGCGTGTTTGGCACGTAAACTGCACGAATTTTTTCATGTGGGACGCAATATTTATTTACGCCGTACTGGCGAGTCCGCTCATTCTGCTGGCGTTAGCGGCAGGGGCAGCGGGACCAATCCTTAAAATTAAAGTTCGCTTTTGGCTTATTGGCCTTGTTGTTGTGTCAACGACAATGGGGGTTGTGCTGCATGAGCTTATTATGACCGGAAAGACCCAAAACAAAGCCGATAAAGACACATAAGCGGTCTTCCCCTATAAAGCCGCCTCGCGTAAGAGCGGGGCATGAGCACTGACGTTAAAATATGCGGCCTGACCCGCGCAGAGGATGTAGCCCTCGCCATTGAACACGGCGCGGCTTTCCTTGGTTTTATTGTTGAAGCGGCCAGCAAACGAAGACTGTCAGTTCAGCAAGCCGTCGATATTTCGGCTCCCGCCAAAGGCATAACCCCCCGCGTGGCCGTCACAGTCAACGCAAATGATGATTTACTTACGCGCATCATGGACGACATGTCCCCAGAGTTTATCCAGTGCCACGGCGAGGAGACCCCTGCCCGCGTCGCGGAAATCTCGCGGGCGTTCAAAGTTGGGACGATCAAAGCCGTGGGTATCGCGCACGACTCCGACATGAAATCAGCTGAGGAATATGTCGGCGTCTGTGATTTCATTTTATATGATGCCAAACCTCCCCTAGATAGCACTGGGAAGCGGTCTGATGTGCGCGGCGGGCATGGTCTCTCCATTGATTGGGGGCTGATTGGGCGCTCCCCAAGACCCAAGACATTTGCGCTGGCCGGCGGACTGCACAGCGGCAATGTGGCACGCGCTATAAGCCAAACACGGGCCCCAATTGTTGATGTTAGCTCTGGCGTGGAAAGCGCGGCAGGGATAAAAGACAAAGCCAAAATACACGCCTTTATGAAAGCAGTTCAGCATGACTAAGCCAGAGAATATAACAACGCCGGACGAGAACGGGCGCTTTGGTGATTTTGGCGGACGCTATGTCGCCGAGACGCTCATGCCGCCCATTCTTGAGCTGGAGAAAGCCTACGCCGAAGCCAAGGCCGATCCGAATTTCCTGTCCGAGCTTGATGAGTTTTTCGCCCATTATGTAGGCCGCCCGTCCCCGCTTTATTTCGCAGAGCGCCTTACAGAATATGCGCGCGAGCAAAACGGCGGCAAAGCGGCCAAGATATATTTCAAGCGCGATGAGCTTAACCACACAGGCGCGCATAAAATCAATAATTGCATGGGCCAAATCCTACTCGCAAAACGTATGGGTAAAAGCCGCATTATTGCCGAAACGGGCGCGGGGCAGCACGGCGTCGCCACCGCCACCGTCGCGGCGCGCTTTGGTCTTAAATGTATTGTCTTTATGGGCGCGACAGATATCGTGCGCCAGAAACCCAATGTGTTTCGTATGCGCCTTCTCGGGGCGGAAGTGCGCTCGGTCAGCAGCGGCACAGCAACGCTAAAAGATGCCATGAACGAAGCTCTTAGAGACTGGGTGACAAATGTCGGCGATACATTTTACTGCATCGGCACGGTGGCCGGGCCGCATCCTTACCCCGCAATGGTACGGGATTTCCAAGCCATTATTGGCCGCGAAGCCAAGACGCAAATCCTCGAGCGCGAAGGTAAATTACCTGACGCGGTTGTTGCCTGTATTGGCGGCGGCTCCAACGCCATGGGATTGTTTCATGAATTTGTACCCGAAAAATCTGTGCGCCTCATCGGCGTTGAAGCTGCAGGACGGGGCGTCGATACGGGCCTGCATGCCGCGAGCCTCACAGGCGGAACCCCCGGCGTACTGCATGGTAACCGCACTTATTTGCTGCAAGATGAGCATGGCCAGATTAA
>CAZFWZ010000052.1:6259-9900 GCA_964522765.1 uncultured Caulobacterales bacterium
ACATCTCTGCGGGTACTGACGGCGTAAATACGAAGGCGTATTAGATGACAAACCGCATCACCCAAACATTCAAGGCTCTCGCCTCTCTCAATTCCACCGCCTTTGTCGGCTATATGATGGGCGGAGACGGCGGCCGCGCAGCCTCGCAAAAGCTGCTCAATGCCCTCCCCGAAGCCGGCGTGGATATTATCGAGCTTGGCATGCCGTTCACAGACCCAGCTGCCGATGGCCCGACGATTGAAGATGCGGGCCTGCGCAGCCTTAAGGCGGGCATGAACCTCTCGGCTATCCTTGAGATGGCGGCGGAGTTTCGCAAGGGCAATGCGGTCACGCCCCTCATCATTATGGGCTATTGTAATCCCGTCCATCACATGGGCTATGCTGAGTTTTCAAAACGCGCCAAAGCTGCGGGCGTTGACGGGGCGATTATTGTCGACCTTCCGCCCGAAGAGGATAGCGAATTACGCGCTGCCTTTGAGCAGCATGATCTCGCCCTTATTCGCCTCGCGACGCCGACCACAGACGCGGCGCGCCTTCCCAAAGTCGTCGCAGGCACCAAGGGCTTTGTTTATTACGTCTCGATGACGGGCATTACGGGCGCGGCGTTTTCTAAAGGCGGAGACATTAAAGACCAAGTCGCCGCTGTGCGAAAAGCCTCAAACCTACCCGTTGTCGTGGGCTTTGGCGTGAAAACGCCGCAGCGCGCCGCCGAAGTTGCCAAAGACGCGGACGGTGTTGTTGTCGGCTCGGCGATTGTGGAGACATTTCATAAAGAGGGTCATGACGCCGCGATTGCGCTTATCACCTCACTCGCGGAGGCCACTCATAGCGCGTAAA
Source organism: uncultured Caulobacterales bacterium (assembly GCA_964522765.1). Classification (GTDB taxonomy): domain Bacteria; phylum Pseudomonadota; class Alphaproteobacteria; order Caulobacterales; family Maricaulaceae; genus Fretibacter. Next base: position 7,097 of record CAZFWZ010000052.1, read on the forward strand.
CACAAGCGGCGGCTCGGCCATGCCGCAGGTATAGCTTTATCATTTTTTGCTAGCCATGCTTATGCCCGTCCCGTGTCATACCCAAGCGGCTGGACGGTGATGCTGCGCAATGACGCCGATTTTAATTCGGTCCATGCCCATTACACGCCGGACCCTAAGCATAGTATCGGCCTTCGCGTGATTTACGACCGCGACAGGGATTTTGTCTATACGGGCGCGCAGGTCAACCGCCTGATAAAGCGCTGGAACAAATCCGATAGCCAAGCCAATATTTACGGTATGATCAGCGCGGGAATTGTCACGGACGACACCTCAGGCCCGCTTGCGCGGAGCGATGACGCGGGCGGCTTCATTGCCCTTGCGGCAGATTGGGAAACCCGCCGCTATTATGTCTCCGCCCGCGCGGAACATTGGGAACGCGGACGTTTTGGCGATGAAACCGCCTATCATGGACGGCTCGGCATCGCGCCTTACGTGGCCGGCACAGGCGCGCTGCATACATGGTTCATGGTTGAAGGCCGTCATAGACCTGAAAGTGATGGCCCGATTTCGGAAGATAAGCTTCGCGCGACGGCGCTTGTACGCTTTTTCAAAGGCCCTAGCTTACTGGAGCTGGGCGTTGACGACCAAGGCGAGCCTATGCTCAACTACATACATCGTTTTTAAGGCAACGGGTTTAGGAGACAGCTATGTCCATATTTAAATCACTCTTTATCGCCAGCGCGCTTGCCGCTACAGCGCTCGCCGCGCCTTTGGCCCACGCCAACCCCAGCGCGGAAGAGATCGCCGATATCAAAGCCAATGCCGACATCACCGTAGGCCTAAATGGTCTTGTCTGTGATTTTTGCTCCATCGCGCTCAATAAGACTTTTAAAAAACATGAGGCCGTCGCGGCGACCTATGTCGATCTGGACACCAAGTCTATGTCTGTTGTCCTCAAAGACGGCGCGGCGCTAGACGACGCCGAAGTCACAAAGCTCGTCAAAAAGGCGGGATATAACGTTGCGGGTATCGAGCGTAAAGCGGGCTAATGGCGGACCTCCCGCTGTCAAAAACAAAGATTGCCTTTCGCGAAACTGCGGCTCCGGCTGTTGCGCTTGTCACGAGCCTCTCAACATTGGTGTGCTGCACGCTGCCCGCCGTATTAATAACGCTGGGCATGGGCGCGGCGCTATCCTCGCTCACAGCCAATGTCCCGCAGCTCATCTGGATATCGGAACGAAAGCCGCTTGTCTTTGGCGGCTCGCTTTTACTGCTCTGTCTCGCTTGGCTCATGCGCTACCTCACGCGCAATATGCCCTGCCCCGCTGATCCCGCCGCCGCGAAAGCTTGCGCAAGGCTTCGCAAAATTGGCGGGTGGGTTTTATATGCAGGATTTGCCGTCTGGGCCGTCGGCGCGTTTTCGGCTTTTATCTTGCCCAAACTTCTCGCTTAGCTTTATTCACGCACATTAAATAAACCCCATAAAAAAGGCCCTCTTTCGAGAGCCTTTCGTATTAATCTATGTTTGCGGCCTATTGGCAAACATACATGAAGTTACCGCATGTTTTCATGAAGTGAACGTCTTGACCGTTTGCAGCGCGGACGCGGAAAGCTTCAAGGTCACGCGCTTCAACATCCAACTTAGAATATTGTAGCGAATGTGTGCGGGCGAAGCCGAGCATACCTTTTTCACCCCGGTTTAGCGTATCGTTTGAGAACATAGACGCGTCCATATCCTTAAAGCTGCCATAGCCGAGTGAGCGGGCCATATAGTTTAGGAAGGCCCGGTCTTTACCGCCAAAGCTCGCAGCATCTGCAAGTTTTGCATGGAACTGCGCAGGCGTAAGACCATGGCTCTCACCATATTGCGGGTTTGATCCCAGATAGGCGACAGATTTTGGCGTGTAATTTGGCACATCAAACAATCTCACGCTGCTTGGACCGCAGATACGGTCGATTGATCCTAGCACAGCCTGAACAGGTTCAGGTGCTGGCTCGGGCGTTACAACCACTTCAGGTTCTGGTTCAGGTGCAGGCTGAACAGGACACGCTCCAAGAGTTTTAGAGAAGCTACCATCCCAGCATTCAATCCGCGTTGGACACGCAGCTTGATTGGCAGCCTCACTTCCGTCCCAACAGCTAATCAAAGCGGGCTTAGGCGGCACAACGACCGGCGCGGGAGTAGGTTTAGCGAAACATTTTGAGAGCAAAAATAGAGCCAGCAGAGCTAAAAGCGCGAGGAGCAACCATTTGAGCCAACCCCATCCACCTTTTGCCGTAGCAGCCGCTACTGGAGCCGCGGCAGCGGCAACTGGCTTCTTGGCGGCCGCAATAACTGGCTTCGCAGCTACAGCCGCAACTGGCGCGGCAACAGCGGCGGCAATTGGTGCAGCGGCAGCAACAGGCGCCGTTTTTTTACGAAGACAGCTACGGCCGACTTCTCGGCCCGTCTCATCATAGAGAACATCCATAAAGTACTCGCCCTTTTCGATGCGCTTGTAATATTTCGGATTATCTTTCAGGCGCAGCACACCTGACAATTCGCTATCGCGTGCCTTTGCGGTGCGGAACCCTTCCGAGCGAATACGCACATCGCCTTTATCGTCATACATGGCGAAATAAAACTGACCGTCGCTATGTTTAAAGAAGGCGACGTTGTTGATTTTGTCATTCACGGCATGACCGTGATATTCTTTACACGGCAGATAATCATCGTCCTTATCTTTCGGCGTTGGCTTCGCCGCAGCAACCGCGCCTGTCGCCAAAGCGGCCGCCGCAATCGGCGCAGCAGCTCTTGGTTTCACAGCTTTTGGCTTTGGCTT
>CAZFWZ010000052.1:10000-18842 GCA_964522765.1 uncultured Caulobacterales bacterium
AGCTTTTGGCTTTGGCTTGGCAGCCAGTGCCGCAGCGCCAGCGATAATTGGACCAGAACGCGCAATCTCTTTGCCATTGCCGGCTTTAAGGATGCGGTAGTTTCGGCCATTCTTAACTTCGACAGTCTTTATTTTTCTTTCATCACCCTTGTTCTTTTTCACAGAAGCCGCGCCCACATCGCGCGCCGCTTTCGTCGGATAAGACTCTGACATCCAGACGAGTTTGTTGTTCTCATAATAACCGAAGAAATATTCGCCATCATCTTCAAAGCTATTAAAGCCATTCGCAACGCTATTTGCTTGATAGAAGGCTACCGGGCGGTATTCATCCTCATTATTAGCCCTTTTGCGAGGCGCTTTTGCTTTTGCAGGTTTAGCCGTTTTAACGGCAGCTTTTGCGGGTTTAGCTTTTTTCGCAGCCGCCTTTGCTGGCTTAGCTTTCGCCTTCACCTTGCCGGACATACGTCCCGCAGCATATTCTGCGGCAGCTTTGGACTTATATCTTGGGCTAATCGCAATCTCTTGCCCATTACCAGCAAAGAGGCCAAATCCGTGAGCGCCTGCATTTTCAGAAAATCGGTACCGCTTTTCCAACTTCATGTTTTTCTTAACCGACTCAATACCGTTATCGCGGCCTGCCACAGATGTATAGGCTTGCGATATCATTGCGACATCGCCGTCTACAACAAGCGCAAAGTAATGCACATCGCCATCCGAGAAACTTGTAAAACCGCGCTTACGGCCTTCACTCGCTTTTTTGTAAAACCCTACTGGTTTATACTCATCATCATTTCTATTAGTCGCCATAGCGTCCCTCCTTAAAGCCCCCCTTGAGGCCGCGTTAACTCTTGTTAATATATAGCGATATGTTAGCGGTTGTAAACAGCTGCAAATAAAGGCTTAGCAGTACATTCATTTTGAGTTCATAAGTGAAAATGAGTTTATAGATGAAAGCCATTTTAGTTTTTGAAAAACTCATTTTCCAATTACGTTTCGCGAGACGCGCGTAGCTTTTCCCATTTTTTAAGCCGCTCTAATATTGCCGATTCTCGGCCAGCGCCTTTTGGCGCGTAAAAAATTTCGCGCGGCATATCATCGGGGAAATAATTCTGACCTGAAAACCCATCTGGTGCATCATGGTCATAATTATATCCCGCGCCGTAACCCATTTTTTTCATGAGCTGAGTTGGCGCATTTAGAATATGAGCAGGCGGCGGTAAGCTTCCAGTTTTCTTGGCTAAGCTCATGGCGGCTTTAAAAGCCGTATAAACCGCATTGGATTTCGGCGCGCTGGCCATATGCACGACCGCATGGGCAATCGCGAGCTCCCCCTCAGGCGAGCCGAGCACCCGATACGTTTGCAGCGCTTCATTCGCAATCATCAACGCAAGCGGATCGGCGAGACCAATATCTTCGCTGGCAAGCCTAATGAGGCGCCGCGCAATATAAAGCGGGTCTTCTCCGCCGCTGAGCATACGCGCAAGCCAATACAGCGCCGCGTCAGGATCTGACCCTCGAATAGATTTATGCAAAGCCGAAATGAGATTATAATGCTCATCAGCATTTTTATCATAGGCAGGCGCGCGTTTTTGCAGCAGCTTGGCGATTGCATCCGCGCCAAGATCAGCGTCGGGCGAGAGCGCAAAAATCTCTTCCGCAAGGTTGAGCCCGTACCGCCCATCACCATCGGCAAAACCAATGAGTGCCTCCCGGCCGTCATCTGTCACGGGAAGCCCGCGCCCTAGCTCGGCTTCTGCGCGCTCAAATAATTGGCCCATCGCCTTGGCGCCTAAGGCTTTAAGTACCATGACCTGTGCACGAGATAGCAGCGCATTATTCAGCTCAAAACTTGGGTTTTCAGTCGTCGCGCCCACAAGGGTGACAATGCCTTCTTCAACAAAAGGCAAAAAGCCGTCTTGCTGTGCTTTGTTAAAGCGGTGAATTTCATCGACAAATAAAAGCGTACCCGTCCCAATATCGCGGCGCGCCTTGGCCGCCTCAAAGACTTTGCGAAGATCTGCCACGCCCGAAAACACAGCCGATATTTGAACAAATTCTAGTCCCGTTTTATCCGCAAGCAATCTAGCGATAGTCGTTTTCCCAACGCCCGGCGGCCCCCATAAAATAATAGAGGCGAGACGTCCGCTAGCCAGCATGCGCCCCAGCGGGCCGTCATCGCCAATAAGGTGATCTTGGCCGACGACTTCGGATAATGTCTTAGGCCGCAGCCTATCCGCGAGGGGGCGCGGCGCGCTATCGGAAAATTCCGCAGATTGAAAAAGTGAGGCCATGCCTCTCTATAAACTAATTTGGACGCGGGAGATAGCGAACAGGTACGTCATAAATTTTACCGTTGCGGTCAATCGAGAGCGACCAGTCCTCTGTATTTTCTAGGGATATCAGCAGAGTTTCAAGCTGACCGGCAGATGTTATCTCTTCACCGTTTAGCTCCAAAATCAGGTCGGCTGGCCGCAGGCCATTACTACTGGCTGCGCTGCGCCGCGCGAGGGTTAAAACCATCACGCCGCGCACATAGGGATCAACGCCAACTTCTTCGCCAAGGGCGGGCGACATGTTTACAATCGTGGCGCCATCCAGCGGATGATATCCATCAAGAAAGCGTTCATCACGGGCCGGCTTTTCTTCTGGCGTTTCAATCTTCGTTCTCAGCGTTTTTCTTACGCCGCCGCGCATAATTTCTACATCCGCGCGCGAGCCAAGTTTAAGCGTGGCAAGTTTGAAGCGAAGACCTGATTCATCATTAATAGGTGTGCCGTCAATGGAGAGCACGACATCGCGCGCCTTAAGCCCTGCGTTATCAGCAGGTCCATCGGGATACACATCCGAGACAATTGCGCCGCGTGCACGATCAAGACCGAGTGTGGCCGCAAGGGCGCTATCCACAGCCGAGGTGCGCGCGCCAAGCCATGGGCGCACAATTTTACCGTCCGTCACCGCGCTGTCCACAGCCCGCGCGACCAGCACGCCCGGAATGGCAAAGCCAATCCCGTTCGATCCGCCTGAGCGCGAGAAAATCGCTGTGTTCACGCCAATAAGGTTACCATTAAGATCAACAAGCGCGCCGCCTGAATTACCCGGATTCACGGCGGCATCCGTCTGAATAAAGGAGGACGAGTTTGTCACATTGGTACGGCCAAGCGCAGACACAATTCCGTTTGTGACCGTCTGGCCTACGCCAAAAGGGTTGCCAATCGCCAGCACGATATCGCCAATTTCCAGGTCATTGCTTTTATCGATAGGCAGCGTCGGAAGACGCTCGCCTTTCGTATCAATCTCAAGCACGGCCAGATCAATTTCTTCATCCTGAGCGATAACTTTGGCTTCAAATTCTCGGCGGTCATTTAGCACAATTCGCAGCTCATCAGCGCCTTTCACCACATGGGCATTGGTGACGATGATGCCGCTATCGCGCACGATGACGCCCGATCCTAATGAGTTTTGCACACTCTCTTTGGGCCCGCGGCCCATATCGCGCATCATATCAAAAAAGCTAACCCGCTGACGCGTGCGTACGGTGCGCGATGTAAAGACATTGACGACGGCAGGCGCGGTATCCTTCACCACCGGCGCGAAAGACAGCTGCATTTGCAACTGATTGTTTGGGACGACCTTATTGCTACCCGGCAAATTCAGCAACGGCGCTTGAGCCGCCGCTGGCGTTGTAGTCGTCGTGGCGGTCAAAATAGCGCCGCCCAAAAGTGAGAGTAAAAATCGTTTCATGGGCTCTATTTAGGAGAGATAACGCGGATTAAAAAGGCCCGCATGCAGATTGTGGTGAATTTTTCACAATTCGCTATGGATGAAACGGCTAGCTATTCACCCTGCCATGCGGGCGCGGGTGAGGGCACGCCAAACAGATAACCTTGCAAATAATCCACGCCAAGGCGCTTTAAAAGCTCCGCGTCCTCACGGGTTTCAACCATTTCGGCGACTGTCTTGACCGAGAATGTCTGCGCCAAATCGACCATCATACGCACAAAGGTTTGTTTATGCGGCGTGATTGACAGGTCTTTGACAAAGCTGCCGTCAATTTTAATAGAATCAGCTTCAATCGCCATAAGGTTTTGAAATGTCGTATGACCAGAGCCAAAATCATCGATTGAAAATTCACATCCCAACTGACGCGCCTGAACTGAAAACCGGCTCGCCATAGACGGGTCTTCGAGCGCGACCGTTTCAGTCAGCTCGATTGTAATGCGCGCCGCCGCAGGGCTAATCGTTTGAAGCGTGTCAAGATAAGCCTGCGCGGCCTCCTCGTCTTTTACCGTCGCTGCAGAGACATTGAGCGCGAGATGAATATCAGGGTAGCGCGTGAGCGTCTGCGAGGCGATTTCCAACGCGCGTCGATCGAGTAAATGCACAAGCCCCAATCGTTCGGCCGCCATAATAAATGTGCCCGCAGAGACAGTATCGCCTCCGTCCGTTTTCAGCCGCATTAGGCATTCATAATGATGTAGCACATGGGTTTTCGCATCTATAATCGGTTGATAAGCAAGAGAAATGCGACGGTCATTTAGGGCGTCGATGACGTCTTGGGCCGTGGTCTCTTGCCGCGCAGCCATTTTAGGGCGGCCATGCAAAGCCGCTGAATACGCCAGATATTTTTGAGTCTTGGTGGCCGCGGCCTCCAGCGCAAGATCGCTCTTGGCAAAAAGAGCGTCAATATCAACCTCATCATCTGGCGAGATAGTCACAGAGCTGATGACAAACTCGGCCAAGAGCTCGCCATGCGGACTGGAATAAGACACATCAGACAAGCGCTGACGCAGCGCCTCAACGCGTGACACGATTTCATTTTCGGCGCAGTTCATGAGGCAAACGGCAAAACTCGCCCCGCCAATACGCGCGCTCATATGCGGAGCGCGGCAAGCCTCGCTCATCCGCGCGGCCACTGAGTTTAAAATTCGGTCACCGACCTCATAACCATAGCTTGAATTAATATGCCCCAAATTGCTGAGCTGCAGACGTAAAAACACTGAAGGTGCGCTGAACACTTTGGCGTTGGCTTGAAAAAACATCAGCCCTTCCCGCAGACGCGCCTCATTCCATAGCCCCGTCAAAGGATCACGATTGGACCGATAGATTTTCTGTGTCTCATCTTTTTTGCGCGCGTCTATATCAGACAAAGCCGCGGTAATGTGCGTGGGCGCGCGGCCCTGTCCAGACAGCCTCTGCCCGCGCTCTTCAACCCAAATTTTCTGGCCGTCATACAGGTCGATTTGGTATTCAATAGCGTAACGCGCCCCATCCCACGTCAGGCCAGAGAGAGCCGTCTTGCGCGTATGGGCCGCGGCAGGGTCTAGGCGTTTGAAAAGCCCGTCTGCTGTGCGCGGGAGTATGGCTTCGGGCGCGCGGAGCAAGCGGCTGGCAAGCTGCGTATCCGCCCAATGCAGTCTCCCGCCGCTGTCTATTTGAAAGGGGCTTACGCCCAGCAAACTATAGGTCAGGCGCGCGTCTTCTGAGAGGCTAGGCGCAAGGCCTGATACAGAAAATATGTCTTCAAATATCTCGCCCATAGCTTAATCGTTGAAACCGCCGCCGTCACCCACGCCAAAGTCGCGGCGCGCAGATATGATGGTCACGATAAAACCAGCCATAACATCAAGCAATGTCATCATCATGACAAGAAAGAACACAGAGGTCGCGAAAGCAGGAAAGAGCAAAAACTCAACTAAGCAAATAATAAATAAAATCATGGAAAACGCATGATTGATAATAGCGGCCCGCCCTGTGCCTGTTGATTTTAAAAGTTCAAAAAACAACATAATCAAAGACACCGCAATCAAAGCATGGCCCGGCGTAATCGCCCAAGTTACGCCAGATGTCATGGGCACAAAAAAAGCGTCTTGATCCATACGCTGGCGAACAGCGGCGACGCTAGAGAATTGCGCCCCGCCCCAGGCAATTACATTATAAATTAAAACAGGAATGGTGAGCAGCGGAAGGACTGTGAATACACGAAACATAGCTGTTCTCCCTCACCCCACCTATCTCGCAGATATCTCCCAGATACCTTAAAAGCCCGAATCGCATTCCTTAACGAAAGCTAAAGAGAAAGGCTTAGCAAGATGTTAACGCCGCCGTGTTTTGAACGGCGCAATAAGGCTAAACTTCATCCCAGCCGTTTGGGTTACGCGAGCGTTTATTGAGCCACATGACGCCGCGCAGGTCCGCGATAGATACGATGAGACGCCCGAAATTTGTATATTTTGATACACCAAATTCACGCGAACGGTGGTTCACATCTTTAAACTCGGCCGTATATCCCTCCCGCAGCATAAGCGCAGGAATATAGCGGTGGATATGATCAAAATAAGGAAGACGCAAAAAGGCGTCTCGTCCAAATACCTTAATCCCGCAGCCTGTATCATCAGCCTTATCCTTCAGCAGGCGCTTGCGAATACCGTTACCGAGCTTAGACGCCATTTTCTTCGCGGCGCTGTCGATACGTTTTACCCGCCGTCCGCCAACTAGCTGCAGGCTTTCAGGCGCATCGGGGCGCGTAAGCTGCGCATACATAGCCGGCAAATCAGCCGGATCATTTTGTCCGTCGCCGTCCAGAGTCCCAATAACAGGGGCGAGCGCGGCCAAAATACCTGTGCGCACAGAGCGCGACTGGCCAGAATTAGCGCGGTGGGAGAGCACGCGCAAAGCCGGATATATGTCCTTCAAGCCCTGTAGAGCCGCCAGCGTATCATCCGTGCTGCAGTCATTGACGAAAATCATTTCATAAGCTGTTTTGCCGTCAAAAGCCGCCGCAATCTCGCCGACGAGCTTTCCGACATTTTCAGCTTCATTATAGACAGGTACAACGACGGAAATCGCAGGAGGTGGAGTAAGCTTGCTCATGACGCCGCTATGCCGCCTTGCGCCTGAATTGGCAAATTAGAATTGCGTAAGGCCGCTCACAGATGATTGCAAAACACTTTGCCTATTGCCGCCCTTCGTCTAAAGCACGGGTATGGGAGACAGTATTTCAAACGCAGACCGCATAGAGACTGATGCGCCCACTCCTTTAAAGGGGTCTAAGGCGGCGGCCAAACGCCCTGTACCCGCAAAACGCTCACACGTGTTTCATCTTCTTATACTGACCTTGCTCATGCTCGCGATGGCGCTGCCAGGCATAAGCGCTCTGCCCGTCATCGACCGTGACGAAGCGCGCTATGCGGTGGCCAGTGTTCAAATGGCCGAGAGCGGCGATCTCGTGTCGATCCGCTTCCAAGATGAGGCGCGTAATAAAAAACCCGCTGGCAGCTATTGGGCGCAGACGGCCATGATAAAACTGTTTTCCAAGCGAGGGGAGCGGAAAATTTGGGCGCAGCGTATCCCGTCTGTTTTAGGCGCGCTCATAGCCGTGCTGGCGACATATTGGGCTGGGATTGCCATGGTGGGACGGCGCGGCGCATTTATTGGCGCGGCGTTTTTGGCCGTATCGGGACTAGTCGTTTTTGAGGCGCATATGGCCAAGACGGACGCCATGCTGCTGGGCACGGCGGCCCTAATGCTGGTGAGCTTCGCGCATTTGCGCCAAGGCGGGGGACGGTTTTTTGCCCTGCTATTTTGGCTCGCTATGGGCCTGTCTGTCATGATTAAAGGGCCCGTCATTCCCGCCCTTGCCGCGCTGACGCTCTTTCCGCTTTGGATATGGGAACGTGACCCAGAGGCGCCGTCATGGATGCGAAAGCTTCTGTTTTGGCCAGGCCCGATTTTATTCCTGCTCATTATACTGCCGTGGACCGTTCTGATTTGGCAAGCAACTGAGGGTCAATTTTTCAAGGACGCGCTGGGCGGTGATTTTGGAAGCAAGCTTATTGGCGCGCAGGAAAAGCACGGCGGCCCTCCGGGCTATTATCTTGCGTCCTTACCGATTACTTTCTGGCCTGGAGCTCTTCTGCTTGTTCCCGCTTTCGCCTTTGCCTTGCGCTCTGTGAAAGGCGCCAAGTCGTCCCAAAACCCTGTCGTGCAAGCGATGAGGTTATGTCTCTGTTTCGTCCTGCCCTATTGGTTTATTCTAGAGCTAGTCCCAACGAAGCTGCCTAATTATCTCTTGCCTGTGTTCCCAGCGCTTGCGCTGATGGTCGGCTGCGCGGCGATCACGCTTCTAAGCGCAAAGGAATTTAAATGGACCCGCCCGATCAGCGCAGTTTTATTTATTGTGGCAGGCCTTGTTATCGTCACAGCAGCCCTATTTGCGGAATCATATTATGGTCCAGCGGCAATTTGGCCTTACGGCATGGGCGGGGCCGCCGTTATCGCCATTGTTATCGCCGGCGGCGCGGCAGCCTTTGTCAAAACCAGGCTTGCACTAGGCGCCGCCTTTATCTCCGCGCTCATTATCAGTCCTCCCCTATACCAAGTCTTACTGCCATCCTTAAGCGAAGTCCGCCTCGCTGACCAAGTCGTCGCTGAAATGCGGGCGAAAAATATAAAGCTGCCACGCGAAGGCGGGCCGCTCGTGCTGGCCCATAATTTTACGGAACCAAGCCTCGTCTATCATTTAGGGTCGCAAATCCGCCTTGGCGATCAAATCAAGCTAGAGAGCTCAATACCTCCCGACACAGTTCTCATTTCAGATGTCGCGAGGAAAGACGCGGCTAGTTTTGATACGCGCCTCTTAGAAGCCGGACTTTGTCATAAAGAATTTGCGAAATTTGACGGCTTTAATTATTCTCGCGGCGATCCTGTAACACTTAGGCTTTCGCGGATTGTCATCTGTCCTGCTGTCGCCATAGATGCGCAGATAACACCGCCCTTGGCTGATGATAATTAATTACCCATAAATGCCCTTCGCAGAACCAAATACCACGCGCGGCTCATAACG
>CAZFWZ010000053.1:0-6885 GCA_964522765.1 uncultured Caulobacterales bacterium
ACTGAGGCAACTCGCAGTTTGCATAAAAACTAAGGCGCAGCTAAGTGTAATTCATGTCAAAACTGATAGCCGCAGATGTGATTGCAATCCTCAACGAGCGTGCCTGTGGCTAGCTATTCATGAATTTTGACGTTGTTATTATTGGCGCAGGCGCAGCAGGGCTCATGGCCGGAGCGCAAGCGGGACGGCGTGGGCGGCGTGTGGTCATTATTGATCATGCCGAAAAGGCGGGCGAGAAAATTCGCATCTCTGGCGGCGGGCGGTGCAACTTTACAAATATTCACTGCGGGCCTGATAACTTCATCTCGCAAAACCCGCATTTCGCCAAATCCGCTTTGTCTCGATATAGCGTTCAAGACTTTATTGATTTGGTCGAAAGCTACGGCATTAAGCATCACGAGAAAACCAAAGGTCAACTGTTTTGCGACGGACGTAGCCAAGAGATTATCGATATGCTCCTGGCGGAATGCGAGCACGCGGGTAATGAACTATGGCTAGGCATGGGCGTGAAATCGGTCGCTAAAGTAGATGACGTTTTCAAAGTCAAAACGGACCATCACACAATTACGGCTCACTCGGTTGTCATCGCCACAGGCGGGCCGAGCATTCCCAAAATGGGGGCCTCTCGATTTGGCTATGACATCGCCGCGCAGTTTGACCTAAAAATAATTGAGCCTGTACCCGCCCTCGTACCGCTGACCTTTACTGACCAATTAAAAGAGCCGCTTAAAGCCCTCTCGGGCGTAAGCGTTGAGGCGACCGTGTCTCATGCAAAAGCCGTTTTTAATGAAGCCATGCTGTTTACTCATCGAGGCTTATCAGGTCCTGCTGTTTTGCAAATCAGCAGCTATTGGCAGCCGGGAGATAACATCGTGCTCAATATGGCGCCTGATAAGAATATAGCGGAGCTTATGAAAACAGACCGTATAGCGCGCCCTCGCGTTTCGCCCGCTGTTTGGTTGACCCAATTCATTCCTGCACGTCTCGCGGGTTATATCGCCAGCCATGTCAAAGCCGTAAGACTGGCTGATCTCTCAGACAAAGCCATTTTAAACCTGTCTCTGATGATACACAACTGGACCGTAAAGCCTGCAGGGTCTGAAGGGTTTCGGACAGCTGAAGTAACCAAAGGCGGCGTTGATACAGATGCGATATCCTCAAAAACTATGGAATGTAAAACAGTCTCGGGGCTTTATTTCATCGGCGAAGTCGTTGACGTCACAGGCCATCTTGGGGGTCATAATTTCCAATGGGCTTGGGCGAGTGGCTATGCGGCCGGCCAATCCTGTTAAAATCGAATGTTAGATTTATCTTGCTTTTAAAATGCGGCAACACTGCTAAGCTTATCAATATGAAAACGGTTGATTTAAATGCCGATATTGGCGAGGCGGAAGACGAAAGCGGCATTGCATCCGAGCTAGCAATCTTGCGCTATGTCAGTTCCGCAAATATTGCCTGCGGCGGGCATAGGGGTGACGTCATCTCCATGCGCCGCACTGTGCGAGAAGCCCTGAAAAATAATGTCGCTATTGGCGCGCACCCCGCCTATTCAGATCGCGCCAACTTTGGACGGAAATCTATGATGCTCGGTCAGGATATTGAGGAAAGCGAGCTTCGTAAAAGCTTAACCCTTCAAATCCAATCACTTATTGAAATTACGGCCTCAGAAGGCGCTAAAGTCACTTACGTCAAGCCTCACGGCGCACTTTATAATGATAGTGTTCATAGCCGAAGCCACGCGGACTTAATTGCCAGCGTTATTCATAGCAACGATCCCTCACTTGCATTCATGGGCGCGCCTAATTCTCAAATGGGCGCAGCTGCCAAACAGTTGGGTATACGATTTATCTCAGAAGGCTTTATTGACAGACGCTATACCGACGACGGACATCTCCAGTCACGTTCAATCGACGGCGCGGTGATTAAAGATAATAAGACGCGCATGGCACAGCTAAAGGCCCTTGTGACAACGGGCGAAATTGAGACCGCAAGCGGTAATAGTCTCACGCTTAAATGCGAGAGCCTATGTCTACACGGGGACAGCGCCGGCGCAGTAGAGACGGCCAAACTTGCCAGGCAAATTATCGAAGCGGCAGGTGTCAAAATTCGCTCTGTCACGTGCGCCGCGAATTATAATACGTCTAAACCTTAAGAGCTTCAAAATGGCTAAATCAAATTCAGAACTGGGCAACATGGCTGAACCGCGCCTTACGCCTTATGGTGACGGCGCGATTTATCTTGAGTATGAAACACTCGCCTATGACGCAAACGTCAATAAAGCTGTGCTTAATTTAGCAGCCCGCCTTCGCAAGAGCGGGAACTGGGTCGATGTTGTCAGCGGTTATCACAGCCTTATTGCAGTTTTTAACCCACATAAAATGACCCTAGACACTGCGGCGGGCGCTCTCAAAGAGGAACTCACCAACAGTAAAAAAATCGCCGCGCGGAAACCCAAGACAATCAATGTCCCTGTCTATTACGGCGGCGAATTTGGACCAGATATGGAGACACTCATCAAAAGTAGCGGACTGTCAGAGGATGAGATTATTAAATCGCATAGTGCGGAAAACTACCGCGTCTGCATGATGGGCTTTGTTCCCGGATTCACGTTTTTATCGGAGGCCCCAAAAGCCCTTCATCATCCAAGACTCGAAAAACCGCGGCTATCTGTGCCGTCCGGTTCAATTGGCATAGCAGGCTGGCAAACAGGAATTTATGGACTTTCTTCTCCGGGGGGCTGGCAAATCATTGGCCGCACGCCGCTCAAGATTTTTGATGCCAAACGTGAGACTGCGTTTTTATGGGAAGCTGGCGATCAGCTGCGCTTCATTCCGCAAGCAGGCCCCTTTCCAAATGAGGTTGAAATTCAAACCCCTTTTCCAAGAGGGGGGCTGCTATGATCAAAATTCTAAATGGCGGCACGCAAACCACCTTGCAAGACGCGGGGCGTCAGGGTTTTCGCCACCTTGGCATCCCAAGCGGCGGCGCCGCTGATAAGCTGTCATATGCGCTCGCTAACTATCTTGTTGGCAATCCTTGGGATACGCCCGCGCTGGAATGCACGCTTGGCGGTCTGCATTTACGTTTTACCAGCGATACCGTTATCGGACTCGCGGGAGCAGAAATGTGGGCCCAGATTAATGGACAAAACCTCACCAATTTCACTTCCGTTCCCGTCAAAGCGGGGGATATTCTTACCTTTAGTTTCGCGCGGCAAGGGGTGCGGAGCTATCTCGCGGTTGCAGGCGGGTTTTCTGGGCAAGTCGATTTTGGCAGCCGCTCAACATATATCCCCGCGGCTTTGGGCGGGTTTGAAGGACGGGCACTGCGTACAGGAGATGAACTCTCCCTCTCAGAGCCACTCGGAGAGCGGCGAAAAATACCCCCTGGACTTATGCCCTATCTCTCCACCCATGTGATATTGCGGGCGCGGCCTGCACCCGAATTTGAAAAACTCACGCTTGAATCTCGCCGTCACCTTTTTGTTAGCGCCTATACGGCTACGCCTGACACAAATCGAATGGGGTCTCGTCTTCGCGGCAATAAAATCGAACTTATTAAGCCGCTTTCTATGACAAGCAGTCCGCTATTGCCCGGCACGTTACAACTGCCGCCGCAAGGGCAGCCAATATTGGCGTTAATCGATGGTCATTGCACGGGGGGCTATGCGCGCTGCTTGCAGATCATACGCGCCGACCTTTGGCAGCTGGGACAAGTTGGGCCCGGCACGCGCGTCAGTTTTAGGCGCTGCTTTCTCGGTGAAGACGAGGTCGCGCTCGCGCGGCGCAATGAGTTTTACGCAGGCCTCATGCCCGGGTTTTCATTTTAAAACGCGCTATTTTACGCCTGTAGATCCAAAGCCACCTTCACCACGATCTGTCTCGGAAAGTGTATCTACACGAGTAAAGCTTGGCTGCGTAATGGGCGCTATCACCATTTGCGCGATGCGCTCGCCGCGGTTAATCGTGAACGCCTCCGCTCCGTGATTAATTAAAAGCACTTTCATTTCACCGCGATAATCCGCGTCAATCGTACCGGGCGTATTCAAACAGGTCACGCCGTGCTTATAGGCCAAACCGGAGCGTGGGCGAATTTGCGCTTCATATCCCGCAGGCAACGCCATAGCGAGACCTGTCGGGACAAGAGCACGATCGCCAGGCTTAAGCACCATAGGCGCGCCTATCTCTACAGCCGCGCGAAGATCAGCGCCCGCCGCGAGTACAGTCTCATATTGCGGTAATTGTAAATCGCCAAAGTGGGGCAGGGCTTTTAGTTCAACAACGAGATTGGAATTTTGTGACATAAATGACTCTAAACTTATTTAATTGATTTTTGGAAGTTGAAAATTTCCAGTGTGCTGCGCAGTTTATCTTCATCCTCAGGGGAGAGATCAGGCCCGGAATATTCGGCTTTAAAATCCGCCCCCGCATCATACAACGTCAATAAGCCCGAGGTGGTGCTATCAAAGTCTTGGGAAAGCGATAGAGGCAATCCCGTTTGCAAAATAGGTAGATCGCGCATTGTCGGAATTAAGTCTTCGCGCTGACACATCACCGCACGAATGGGAATATCAAAACTCGTTTCTAAATGACCCTCTTCATCGTCATAAACACTCTCAAGAAAAATGGAGGCATCCGCAAATTGTCCATCTGATGTCGTACCGCCCTCTGGCATAAGAGCAATTTCACAAACGTATGACTGTGCTACTGATGGCAAGGCGAAGCCTAAGAGCAAAACCGGAAGGACAGTCCGTAATAACAAGGTCATGTTTTATCCTCAAAATGCTCCGCTATCGTCTGAGCGAGCTTCTGTGCAGCGGCGAGCTTAGTTAACCTTGGCCAACTATCTGCACCTGAGGGCGTTACTATAATCATTGTATTATTGTCCCCACCCATAACATCTCCTGAAACATCATTGGCCACGATCATATCACATTGTTTTTTTATCAATTTAGCTTTGGCGTGTTTCACAACGTCATTGGTTTCCGCTGCAAAACCGACAACAAATTCGGGACGGTTTTTGGCGGTGGATAAGGTGGCTAAAATATCAGGATTTTCCGCAAGGTTTAAATCAGGTAAGCCGTCTTTGCCTTTTTTTATTTTACGACTAGAATTCCCCGTCACATGCCAATCTGCCACAGCAGCAACAGAGACAAAAATATTAGCAGGCAAAGCCGCTTCACAGGCCGCAAGCATATCGCGCGCAGTCTCAACACGGACAAAGTCAACGCCAACAGGCGCGGGCAGGGCGGTCGGGCCAGAAACCAAAGTGACCTGCGCGCCTAAAGCCCGAAGCGCAGCAGCAATTGCATAACCTTGCTTGCCTGAACTGTGGTTTGACAAATAACGTACGGGATCAATTGGCTCGCGCGTAGGGCCTGCTGTAATAAGAGCATGCCGCCCTTTAAGCGGCTGCGGCATATCAAGGCTTTGGTTGTCAGATAAAAGGCTTTCAATCGCCGCTGCAATATCCTCTGGTTCACTCATGCGGCCATAGCCATATTCCCCGCACGCCATTTCGCCTTTGTCGGGACCTAAAATATACTGCCCATCATCCAATAGTGTTTTCACATTGCGCTGGGTCGCGGGGGCCTCCCACATGCGGACATTCATAGCAGGTACAAATAGGATACGCTTATCTGTCGCAAGTAATGTCGTGCTTGCCAAATCATTGGCAATACCGTGCGCGGCCTTGGCCATAAGGTCAGCGGTTGCCGGGGCAACGACAACCAAATCCGCACTGCGCGAAAGCTCTATATGGCCCATTTCAGACTCGGCTGTAAGGTCCCAAAGGTCAGAGAAAACGCGCTCACCCGAAAGCGACCCTGCAGATAAAGGCGTCACAAATTCGGAGCCGCCGCGCGTGAGTATTACCCGCGTAGCAATACCGCGCTTTGCGAGCAGGCGAATGAGAAAAAGCGACTTATATGCCGCAATGCCTCCACCAATAATCAGTAAAACACGCTTATCCATACCGCCTTATAAGCCCGCAAAGCTCAGAATGCCAAAGATTAAATCAGCGGCGTTTGCCCTTTAGAATTCACGCCTGTTACTCGCTCGGATTAATTCTGTTCCAAGGCCGCCGGCTCTTTATCATTGGAGTCTAATTATAAGGTTGCGATAGCGTATATTCTAAATCAGGCAATGCCTTAAAAAATACCGCAATTATTGCGGCGCAGAGCCGGTGTGCCATAGCGTGTCGTCGCTTTTGGAGCACAAACATTATGACCTAAGCTTGACGCTTGTGGCGACCCGAGAAATGGAGCCTGTCTGTCAGCGCCCCCGCTTTCATAATTTGGCACCAATGCATTATCAGGCCAATGATTTGAGTTCACGCCGTCATATGACGAATTGGCAACAGAGTAACCCTGACCCGGCGCGCAAGCTCCACTACCACAGCCTTGGCTATATTGGCCGGAATTCGCAACGGTCTTATATTCCACATGAGGCTGATCTATGACAGAACACGCGCTCAAGGCTAAAATTGGCAGAGTTAGAATAATATTACGCATGGATTCCCCTGTTGTACGTTTGGGACGGTCTTAGCGTTAAAGGTTTAATTTTTTCTGAGTCTCGCGTTTAGAATTTGATAGGCTTTAGAAATCTAAAAATGGACAGCCGCATAGGCCGTCCCAAGCGCGAGAGCCGCGCCAAGTCCTACATAAAGCGCCGGCTTAAACGAGTGAGGCGCGGCGGCCTTCGCCGCCTCCGGCGGAGTCAAATCAATGTCTCCATCCGCCCACGCCTTGGCCAGCTTTGCAATATTTTCGGTCGCATCAGGGAGCTTTTCCAGCGTACGGCGAGCACGGTCCATATTATCAAGGAAATCTCCCAAACGCCCTTCAACGCCCAGCTCACGTCGCATACTGGCCTCTACGATTGGGCG
>CAZFWZ010000053.1:6985-18817 GCA_964522765.1 uncultured Caulobacterales bacterium
AAATGCACTTCGGCAATCCTGCGGTAATCTCGCTTTAAAAATCCATATAGGATTTCAGCGTGAAAGCGCTGCTCACGCGGCTCAAGACGCCCTAAAATTCCAAAATCAATCAAGATAAGCTCGTTCTCTTTATCCGCTGTTTTTGGCTGCACAATCATATTGCCTTCATGCATGTCAGCGTGGAAAACGCCGTAATCAAAGGAGCAGGCTAAAAAGGTTTGCATAACCTTGCGCGCAATGACTTTGCGGTCATAATCCGGGTGATCAAGAATAGCGTCATCACTGACAGCCATACCGTCAATCCATTCCGTCACGAGGACATTTTTACCGCCTAGTTCCCAATGAATTTTGGGGACGCGGTAAAACCCAGTTTCAGCCGCGGCCTCGGACAGCTCCGAACACGCGGCAGCTTCAAGGCGAAGATCAAGCTCTAGCGCAAGTGCGCGGCCAGCTGTTTCAATAAATTCCACAGGACCTAAGCGGCGCGCATCAGGCACCAATTTTTCTGCCAGGCCCGCCACCATCGCCAGCACATCCATATCATCCTTCATGCGGGAGGCGATGTTGGGACGCAAAATTTTGACCGCAACTGTCTCGCCCGGCGCAACCTCATCTGTCTGGTTATCTTTATGTTTCATCACGCCTTTATGCACCTGCGCCACTGAGGCCGCTGCGATGGGCTCGGACAAGGATAAAAACTTATCCCGCCAAGGTCCGCCCCATTCGAGCGCAAGCATATCTTCAGCTTTTTTCATCGGGAAAGGCGGCACTTTATCTTTAAGGCGAGACAAACCTTTTACAAAAACAGGGTCCAGCATATCGCCGCGTGTGGACAGAATTTGTCCAAATTTGATATAAGCAGGTCCAAGCTTTTCCAGCGCGTCAGCAAATCGCGCGCCGGGATTATCCGCGCCGCCCCTAATTGCAAATATGCGCGAGATAGCGCCAATAAACCGAACAGGCGGCGGCACAACGCCCGCATATTCTTTGGGCACAAGCGCGTCGTGACGGGCGAGAACCCACCCCGTTTTAAGCATGCGAAAAAATGTGCGTATCTGGCCCATAAGATGCCTATAAACTCAAATTGCTAAGAAAGCGATAGAAAGCGCCTGTGACCCTTTGCCAATATGCACTTAAGCACCGTTAGCCTTATTTGTGCATGTTTCCATGTTTCATAATATAAGGAATTTGCGTGAGCGTAAAAACAAGTGTTAGCGGCATAAATCCAACGATCTTGAAATTCACCCAAAACTCTTCTGTTTGCGTGCGCCAAATAACTTCATTTAACGCCGCCAAAAAGAAAAAGAATATACCCCAGCGGACCGCTAGATTATTCCACGCTTTATCTGGCAAAGCCACGGCCTCGCCCATCATAAGCTTAATAACATTTTTCTTCAAAAAGATGCCGCCCAGCACAGCAATACCAAATAAGCTATTCACAATCGTCGGCTTCATATAAAATATGGTTTTATTACCTGAGAAAATGGCGAGGCCTGCCGTGATACAAATAATCACCGTCGTGAGCAAAAGCATACCCGAAAACTTGCCTGTCTTTACGCGCGAATACACCAGCGCAATCACCGCGACGACCATAAAAACACCCGCTGCTGTCAACATCGCTCCGTCAGGGTCACTGCGGCGCAAATAATGATACACACCAACAAAGATAGCGACAGGGCCAAAGTCCACAAGGAAATTACTAGGCTTTGCCGGGTCGGCTTTGCCGCCTGCAATAAGAGGGTCTTTAATAGGGTCGGTCATCCGGCTCATTTGCCTTAGGATAGGCCCAAAGGCAAGGCTGCTATGATGACGCTTTCTTAAGCCCAGTCTTTTCTAGTCTCCAGCGCAAGGTCTCAATGCGGTCCTCGCCAAAAAACGGCTCACCTTTGTAAACCATGGTCGGAACGCCCCAGTGATGAGCGGCCTGTAGAGCTTTTTGATTGTCTTCAATCTCTGCGGTGTGGTCGCCATTCTTCCGCGCAGCTTCCATTTCACTAAGATCAAGGCCTGCCCGCGCTGCGGCAGCGGAAAAATGTTCATCCTTATCCCAATCCTTTGTGCCGCCAAAGAGCATATGCGAAACTTCAAAAGCAAACTCTATACCTCTGCCTTGGCGCTGCGCCTCAACACCAAGTTCTGAAAGGCGGTATATATAAGGCTGCTCAGCGGCAACTTTCAGCGTTGAAAGATCTTGAACAATCGGATCGGGCGAAGGCCAATGACAGGTCATACCCAGAAACTCCGCCCGCCTTGGAAAATCAATCATGATATACCGTGCTCGCTTCATATTCTCTGGACTAAAAAACTCAGGCTCCCGCACAGCGAGCGGCAGGACTGGCCGTAAATTTAATGTAATATCAAAATCATCTTTCAGGCGAAGAAGACCCGGCGTCGCTAAATAAGAATAGGGGCTCCGAAAAGAGAAATATGCATCAACAATGTGGGTCATAAAGCGTCCTTACCTATCCCGCTTGCATCAACATAAGGCCAAAAGCAAGACTACAGGCCAGCAGAATACGCCGCAATCCAAAGCTCTCTTTAAGCCAAAGCGCCGCGAGAATAGCACCAAATATAACGCTTGTTTCTCGAATCGCCGCAAGCTTAGCAACGGGCGCCATAGACACAGCAATTAACGCGGAGCCATAGGAAATCACTGATAACCCGCCCGCCAAAACACCTGCCGGTAAATTTGGCTTTATAGCAGCTCGTAAAGCCTGTCCTCGTAGGCAGGCTACAATCACGGCAATCCCAATTCCGTCAATCACAAAAAACCAAGCTAAATAACTTGCGTGGTCACCAGACAGCCGAATACCCTTGGCATCTACAACCGTATAAAGCGCAGTTAAGGCACCACATAAAACCGCAAAGCCAAGCGCAGACTGCCAACCTTTAGGCGCAGTTTTTCCTTGCCATCCGAATGCCACGAGGCTGACGGCAACAATCGCCAAACCCAACATCGTCAAAGACGTTAGGGATTCTTTTAAAATTAAAAAAGCAAAGAGCGCCACGAGCGCGGGGGCGAGGCCTCGCATAACAGGATAAACCAATCCCATATCGCCGCGGTCAAAAGCGGCCACTTGAGAAAGCTGATAGGCGAAATGTAAAGCCGCGCCTAATCCTAGCCAGATCCAAATATGAAACGGAGGAAAAGCGACAAATGGCGTTAATGCCAAAGCAAACACGCCGCAGCTCGCGCCTAAAATTCCGCGAAAGACCAGCTTATCATCACGCTGCTTCATAATGGCGCCAATGACCGCATGGGTCATCGCCGAGAGTATCATTAATCCAGAGGCTAAGAGGGTTGGGCTCACATCTTTAGTCTTGAGGCGCGCCAATCACTGCATCCGCAACACCGCTAATGGCGGCGGCAAAGACGGGAGCAGAGAAGTTCTCAAGGTCTTCAATGCGCTCGCCAATACCAATGGCATGAATAGGCAATTTAAACTTATCCGATAACGCAACCAGCACGCCGCCTTTTGCGGTGCCGTCCAGCTTGGTCATGACAAGCCCAGTGACGCCAGCGACATCGCGAAAGACTTCTGTTTGCGAGAGCGCGTTTTGGCCGACGGTCGCATCAAGCACAAGAATACAGTGATGCGGCGCACTCGGGTCTTGTTTTTTAATAACCCGCACAACTTTGGACAGCTCATCCATAAGCTCGCTGCGGTTTTGCAATCGACCCGCCGTATCAATCATGAGAATATCGACATTTTGTTTTTTAGCTTGATCAATGGCGTCAAAGACAAGCCCTGCGGCGTCCGCGCCAAGTTTACCAGAAATCACAGGCGCATCGGCGCGCTCGCCCCAAATCGTAAGCTGCTCAACCGCTGCGGCGCGGAAGGTGTCGCCCGCAGCCAGCATAACCTTTTTACCTTGATCGCGATAGCGTTTGGCCATCTTGCCCAGCGTTGTTGTTTTGCCAGACCCGTTCACGCCGACAAAAAGCATGATTTGCAGCTTGCTATCGTCAATCACAATCGGTTTTTCAAGCGGGCTAAGGATATCGGAGATTACATCGGCGAGCGCGATTTTAATTTCCAGAGGGTTAACCTGCTTATCAAAGCGGTCCTTCGCCAAAAGATCAGTGACTTTCATCGCAGGCCCAACGCCAAGGTCAGCGCCAATCAATAAATCTTGGAGCTCTTCAATCGCCTCATCGTCGAGCTTACGCTTGGTGAATGCGCTGGCCATATTGTCGGCCATTTGCGACGTGGATTTTTTAAGCCCCGTTGAAATACGCTCAAGGAAGCCGCCTTCTTCTTCAAGGCGCTTGGCGGCGGCCGCACGTTCCTCAGCAAGACGAGCCGCGGTTTTTTT
Organism: uncultured Caulobacterales bacterium; assembly: GCA_964522765.1. Lineage (GTDB taxonomy): Bacteria > Pseudomonadota > Alphaproteobacteria > Caulobacterales > Maricaulaceae > Fretibacter. The sequence goes on from CAZFWZ010000053.1 coordinate 11,303, forward strand.
ATCGTCTTCTAATTGGGCTTGGCGCGCGGTTTCCGCTTCAGCGGCCTCCTTGGCGGCTTCTGCTTTCGCCGCATCAATGGCGGCTTGACGTTCAGCTTCGCGTTTAGCCGCAGCGGCCTCTTCGGCCTGCTTAGCTTCAGATGCGGCTTTTTCAGCCTCAAGGCGTTCAGTTTCCGCACGGGCTTTCGCTTCAGCTTCTTGGCGAGCTTGTAGCTCAGCCGCCTCGCGCTCGCCTTGTTCTTTGCGGGCCTTTTCTAGCGCGGCTTTTTCTTCGGCTTGGCGCTTGGCGTCTTCCTTGGCTTTCGTTTCGGCCTCTGCTTTAGCTCGGGCCTCAGCTGCGGCGTTGTCCTTAGCCTCCTGAGCGAGGCGCTCTTCTTCGCGCTTAGCAAAGGCCGCTTCTTCCTCGGCAATACGTTTGGCTTCGGCTTCTTTGGCACGCTTTTCTGCGGCGAGGCGTTTGGCGGCCTTTACATCTTCTTTCGCCTGCGCTTCCGCTTTTGCTTTTTCCTCAGCCGCAATGCGGTCCTCATCCGCTGCATCCGTAACAATACCCGTCGCGGCCTCATCTTGCTTTCGCGCAGAAGAAAGAGCGGCTGCATTAATTGCTGCCATCCGCGCGGCCATTTCCTGATCTATTTGCTCCTGCGCAGCAGCGCGGGCGGCCGCTTCTTCGGCGCGCTTTTCATCTTTGGATTTAAAGCCAAGCTTACTTAGAAAACCGCGTTTTTTCTTTTCAGCCATTTATCAGCTTCCCTATCATTCTTTCGCCGTCATGGGCTGTCAATTGTACCCATGCAAACTGGCCCGCTTCGAGTGGATTGTCCACCTTGACCCGCGTGAAATCAGAAAGACGGCCCGTCCCGTCCGCTTCAAACAAGGCTTTGTCTTCATCCCCGATACGGCGTTCCAAATGCGCATTTAGAATGCGCGCGCCTTCTTCGCGTAATGCTTTCGCTCGAGCTTTAATGATTTTGCCGTTCACAGGCGGCATGTTGGCAGCGGGGGTTCCTTCTCGCGGCGAGTAAGGAAAAACATGCAGCCACGAAATACCAACCTCGGAGATTATCGATTTTCCGTTTTCAAACATCTCTTCGGTCTCTGTCGGGAAACCAGCAATCATATCCGCGCCAAATGTTATCTCTGGCCGAACGGCTTTTAGTCGCTGGCAAAGGCTCAAGACATCCGCGCGTAAATGTCGGCGTTTCATACGCTTTAAAATCATGTCATCACCCGCCTGCAAAGATATATGCAAGTAGGGCATCATGCGCCGCTCAGTGGTGAGCGCCTCAAACAGAGCCTCATCCACTTCCGCCGGATCAATTGATGAAAGGCGTAGGCGCGCAAGCTCAGGCACCAGTTTTAAAACACGCCGCACTAAATCACCCAGCGGTGGCTGCCCCGGTAAGTCTCCACCCCAGCTCGACAAATCAACGCCCGTCAGCACAACCTCGCCATAGCCTTGCCGTACCAAATCCCTGACATGGGCCACGACTTCGCCTGCGGGCACGCTGCGCGCATTTCCGCGGCCATAAGGAATGACACAAAATGTACAGCGGTGGTCACAGCCATTTTGAACTTGAAGGAAGGCGCGGGTCCGGTCTTGCGATTTTTCTAAAAGGCGATTTCCGCCCATAGTCAATTGCGGTGCAGTTTCCGTAACCGCCATAATATCATTGACCAAAATTGGTTCGGAATTCGCAAGCGCTTCAGGAGCAAAGGTCCCCGCGAGCATTTTTTCAACATTTCCAATCACGCGGTCGACTTCGGGCATAGCAGCAAACGCCTTAGGGTCGATTTGCGCGGCGCAACCCGTCACAATGATTTGAGCCTCTGGATTTTTTTTCCGAGCTTTGCGCACGGCTTGGCGTGATTGGCGCACAGCTTCGCCTGTCACAGCGCAGGTGTTTATCACCACCGCATCCGTGAGTTCCATATCACGCGCATGACCCGCAATCACGTCGCTCTCATAGGCATTTAAGCGGCAGCCAAGGGTTATAACTTTCGTCTCGCTCAAAGCGTTCCGTCCATTTCAAGTTCCACCGGGCCTGTCATGATGACGTGATCATCCTTTAGGCGCCATTCAATGAACAATGTTCCCCCGTCGACCTCTACAGTCATCCGCCGAGATCCGCGTGATTGGCGCACGGCTGCCACAACAGCGGCGCAAGCGCCCGTTCCGCAAGCTTGGGTCATACCTACGCCGCGCTCCCAGACTTTAAGCCGCATTTTATCGTGGCCGTCTACGCGGGCAAAGCCTACATTGACCTGCTCTGGAAAGAGCGGATGAAACTCCACCAATGGTCCGACTAAATGCGGTTTAGCGGTTACAAAGTCGTCTACAAAAAACACGCAATGCGGATTTCCCATATTTACCGCACCAGGATTAGACAAAACGGGATTATCTATCGGGCCAAGTTTCACATCGACATGATGAGTATGCATCACTTCTTGCAGCGGAATTTGTTGCCATTCGAGCTTTGGCTTGCCCATGTCCACCGCGACTTGACGCTCACCCGCGAGTGTGCAGTGCAGCAAGCCCGCATTTGTCTGAACTGTACAAGCGCCTTGGTCGCTTTCGGTCATCACCAACCAGCTAATACAGCGCGTCGCATTTCCGCAGGCATCAACTTCAAACCCTTTTTGGTTCCAAATTTCCATGAACACATCGGCATCTTCAGATTTTGGCGCGCGCATGATAATCAGTTGATCCGCACCTAGCGCTCCCATGACAGAACTGCCCGGCTCGCAAATCTCCATGACCTTTTGAACAGGCAGGCTAAAGCCCGCGTCTTGACGCGCGTCAAATACGGCAAAACGATTGCCAGCTCCGTTCATAATCAGAAAGCGCATCAACGACCTTTATAGTTACTCATGCGCATATAGTGTTTAATATCGCCTATGGGAAGCCGAGACTACTCAGGTTCAGGAAACCCTCGGTCACGCATGAGCGGACCAATATCTGCATCTTTACCGCGAAACGCCCGGTAGGCCTGTGCGGGGTCAACAGAATTACGCGGCGCAAATAAATGCTCAACAAGTTTAGCACCAACACCTTTATCATAAAACCCGCCGGGCGCTTCTTTGAACGCTTCCGCTGCATCAGAGGTCAGCACATCTGCCCACATATAGCCGTAATAACCCGCGCTATAGCCTTCGCCGCTAAAAATATGCCCGAAATGCGGACTGCGGTGACGCATGACAATTTCTTTTGGCATATTCAGTTCAGCCAAAGTTTCGCGTTCGAACTTATCCGGGTCAATACCTTCTGGGTCCGCTGTGTGATAGCGCATGTCAACGAGCGCAGAGGCAAGGTACTCCGTTGTCGAAAACCCTTGGTTAAAAGTCGCAGCGTTTTGGATTTTATCAAACAACGCCTGCGGCATCGGTTCGCCCGTTTTATAATGCGTCAGAAACTGGTTGATAACTTCGGGCGTACTTACCCAGCGCTCGAGCAGCTGGCTTTGAAATTCCGTATAGTCGCGCACGCCGCCATTCAGCGTCGGGTACACCACATTAGACGATAAGAAATGCAAGGCGTGACCAAATTCATGGAAGAATGTATTCGCATCATCCCATGACACAAGCACAGGCTCGCCCGAAGCCCCTTTAACAAAATTAGAGTTATTGGACGAAAGCACAGTCTTCGGCCCATCAAATGTTGTATGGCTACGGTAGCTTGTAGCCCAAGCGCCAGAGCGTTTACCTTGGCGGGCAAAGGGATCAAGATACCAAAGCCCAATAAAATCACCTGTGGTTTTGTCATTTACTTCCCAAACTTTTACATCGGGATGGAACACAGGCACCGCGCCTTCAGCAACTGGAGTGAAATCAAAATTAAACAGTTCGCCCGCGACATAGAACATGCCTTCGCGAAGCTTATCGAGCTGAAGATAGGCCTTCACCTCATCGCTATCCAAGTCATAGCGGTCTTTACGGACTTTCTCGGCGTAGAAGCGGTAATCCCAAGGTTCGATTTTAATATCCGCGCCTTCACTCTTCGCTAAGGCTTGCATATCAGCGACCTCTTCGCGGGCGCGGGCCGTCGCAGCAGGCCAGACCGCTTCCATTAATTCAATTGCGCGTTCGGGCGTGCCTGCCATACGGTTTTCAAGCCGCCACTGAGCGTAATTATCATATCCCAAAAGCTTGACGCGCTCATCACGCAGTTTCAAAATCTCAGCAATGATAGCATTATTATCAAACTCGCCGCCATTATCACCGCGCGAGTAATACGTCTCCCAAACGGTCTTGCGCAAATCACGCTCTGTCGAATACGTCAGAAATGGCGACATAGAACTGCGGGTATTTGTGATTGCATACTCGCCGTCTTTGCCGCGTTCCTTAGCGGCGGCAGCAGAAGCTTTTACGAAACTCTCTGACAAGCCGCCAAGCTGATCTTTAGAAATATAAGTTACATAGCTCTCTTCATCATTAAGAACGTTACTTGAGAAACTTGTGTAAAGCGCGGACAAGCGCTTATCGATAGCAGCATAGCGGGCTTTGTCTTCAGTATTAAGCGTTGCGCCATCGCGCGCAAAATTATCATAGACAAGCTGCACAAGACGTTGCTGATCGGGGCGCATATTTTTTACGGCGTCCGATTCATATACAGCTTTAATACGGTCAAATAATTTCCCGTTCTGCGTAATTTTAGAGCTATACTCTGACAATTTAGGCGCCATTTCTTTTCTTATGGCCCGAAACTCAGGACTGCTCATATTTGATGACCAAATTCCATAATGAGGAAAAACGCGGTCAAGGTCAGAGCCGCTGCGCTCCATAGCGACAATCGTATTTTCAAATGTCGGCGGATTCGGGTTATTTGCAATCGCGTCAATTTCGGCCAGTGAACGCTCCATACCATATTCAAGCGCGGGTTTTAAGTCATCGAGTTTCACAGCCTCAAAAGCCGGCACGCCGTCATAAGGACCCGTCCATTTAGCGAGTAATGTATTGCTCTTAAGCGCGTCAGGTAACTCTACTTTGGGCAATTCAAATACAGCCGCGTCCATTGTACTAGGCGCTGACGCTTCATTACATCCTGTCAGCAAGGCCGCTGTAGCCGCGGTAGCTAAAATTATTCTGCGCATTATAATCTCCTTCTTATTTTAGCTCAATTTGGGCCCTGCAAGGACTAATGACAAGAGCCTAATCAGCCGCTAGTCTAGCGCCATGAGCACGATGAACGAAGACCAAATTAAAGCTGCCCTAGACGCCGATATAATTACGGCCAAGCAAGCCAAAGCGATGAGGCGGCTTAATGACCTAAATACTGAAGCTTCAAATGAAAATTCAGTCATTGGCAATGAGGACAATATGCGCTTTGTGCGTAGTTTCTCTGATGTGTTTATCGCCATCGGTATTGGCTTGTTTGCTCTGGGTCTTTGGGGTCTTGGCGGCATGTTTGGCGGCGGGGTCAGCTATCTTTTCGCGGCCGGCGCTATGGCGCTTATGGCCGCTTACTTTGGCAAGAAAAAACGCCAGCACCTTCCCACCCTCATTACGGCACTTGCTTTCCTCTTATTCACCCATAAAGGGCTTGCCGGCATTATTGGCGGTAGCGGGATTATGTCGGCCGTCATTACCATCGCCGCCATGCTAGGCTATTACGTCTTTATACGTCTGCCGTTTTGTATCGCGCTCATTGCTATTTCTCTTATATTTCTCGTCTTTGCGCTGGCTGAACAATTTGCCCCTGGGCTTGTGGCCGGCAATCGCAGCTGGATTTTTGTACTTTCTGGTCTTGCGACATTCTCTGCCGCGCTCTGGTATGATAGCCAAGACCTGCACCGCTCCACACGTTTTGCCGATAATGCGTTTTGGCTTCATTTTACCGCCGCGCCTCTTATTGTTCATGGCCTCGCGTTTAAAGCGGCTGTGTCCAAAACAGAACTTATGTTTAATTTGATCCGCGTGCCAGATGTCGGCAGCGGCGACGCTCTGTTTTTGCTCATAATCGTTGCCGCCCTTGGCCTCGTCGGACTGGCGATTAATCGCCGCGCGCTACTTGTGTCCTCTCTTGGATATGGGGCCTTTGCCATTGTCTTTTTATTCACATCAGGCGGCGTTGGGTTTGGTAGCTCTATTGTTTTTGCCCTTCTTTTACTTGGCGCAGCTGTGATATTTCTCGGCGCAGGCTGGCATCCCGTGCGCAATAACCTCATCAAAATCTTGCCAAAGTGGAAAATTTTTCCGCCCGCTTACGATGAAGCCTTTGCTAAAGCCAACGGCCGCTAAAACTTAACTGAACTAAAACCGGCCCGCGTCTTGAACACAGCAAAGCCATGCCTACCTAAAGGGCTATGACTGATATATCTAAATCTGCTTTTACACCGCGCGAGATTGTCTCTGAACTTGACCGCCATATCGTGGCCCAGTCAGGTGCTAAACGCGCTGTCGCTATTGCCCTGCGTAACCGCTGGCGGCGCAAACAGGTGCCAGGCGCGCTCTCAGGCGAAATTACGCCAAAAAATATATTGATGATTGGCCCCACAGGCGTAGGTAAAACTGAAATATCGCGCCGCCTCGCCAAGCTCGCCAATGCACCCTTCATTAAAATCGAAGCCACAAAATTCACAGAAGTCGGCTATGTTGGCCGCGACGTTGAACAAATCATTCGCGACCTCATCGATAGCGCCATAGCCCTCCTGAGAGACACGCGCCGCGAAGAGGTTGAAGCTCAGGCCGAACAGGCCGCCGAAACGAGAATTCTCGATGCGCTAACCGGAAAAGACTCTGGCGAAGCTACGCGCAAAAAATTTCGTGATAAACTTATCAAGGGAGAGCTTGATGATACAGAGGTCGAACTTGAAATGAGCGATAATAGCTCTCCCCTCCAAGGGCTTGATATCCCGGGCCAGCCGCCCGGCGGCGGCTCTATCGGGATGATAAACCTTGGCTCTATCTTTGGTAAGGGGCGGACTAAAACCGTCAAAATGAAAATTAAGGACGCGCATAAACCGCTGCTAACTGAGGAAGCAGATAAAATGCTCGATGAAGACACTCTTATCACTGACGCCGTAAAACTCGTTGAAGAAGACGGTATTGTCTTTCTAGACGAGATTGACAAAATCACGGCACGCTCTGGACAACGCGCGGGCGGAGAAGTCTCACGTGAAGGCGTACAACGTGACCTCCTGCCGCTTATTGAGGGCACCACAGTCTCGACTAAATATGGCCCCGTTAAAACAGACCATATTTTATTCATCGCTAGCGGCGCGTTCCACGTTGCCAAGCCATCAGACATGCTACCCGAACTTCAAGGCCGCCTGCCCATACGCGTAGAGCTTCGCGCCCTAACAGAGGATGACTTTGTCCGCATTCTCACCGAGCCTGAAGCCAGCTTGATTAAGCAATACACAGCCCTCATGGCGACGGAGGAGGTCAAGCTTGAATTTACAAAGGGCGGCATTGCCGAAATTGCCCGCGTCTCCGCAATGGTCAATTCCAAGATTGAAAATATCGGCGCGCGCCGCCTGCAGACCGTTATGGAGCGCTTGCTCGATGACATAAGCT
>CAZFWZ010000054.1:0-18645 GCA_964522765.1 uncultured Caulobacterales bacterium
TGTTATTCCTGCTTTGATTATCGCAGTCGTTGCCTTCGTTGACAGCATGACGATTGCCCAGACTCTTGGTGCGCGATCACGAACAAGAGTGGATTCGAATAAAGAACTTTTAGGCCTTGGAATTTCCAATTTTTTTGCAGGTATGACAGCAGGCTACCCTGTTAATGGTAGCTTATCTCGTTCAGCTGTGAACTTTTCCGCTGGTGCTCAAACACCTATCTCCAGTGTGTTGGCTGCAGTTTTTATGGCGTTTACAGCTTTGCTGCTTACACCTTATCTTACACAATTACCGCTTGCCACACTTGCCGCGCTCATTATTGTCGCCTGCTTTTCAATGATGGAGTTTACTAATATATGGCGAACCTGGGTTTACAGCCGAACAGATGGCTTGACAGCTGTCGCAACTTTTCTTGCTGTACTATTGGTCGGCGTGCAATGGGGTGTGTTGGTAGGTGTCATTCTGGCAATGGCGCTTCATATTCGCGCAACGCTTAAGCCCCATATGGCAAGGGTTGGGCGCTTTCCCGGTACGGAACACTATCGTGATGCGGATAGATTCAATGTCGAGACAGATCCCGAAGTTGTCACATTGCGAATTGATGAAAGTCTTTATTATGCCAATGCCCGTTATCTAGAGGACAAGGTCGCAAGGCTCTTGATTGAACATCCAGAAATGACTGATTTGATATTGATGTGCCCTGCTGTAAATAAAATTGATGCAAGTGCTTTGTCGAGTCTGCATGAAATAAATAAGCGCCTGATGAGTGCGAATCTGAAACTTCACATCTCTGAAATGCATAGCCACGTCAGAGAACGCCTTCATCGCTCTCGTTTTATTGAAGAACTTTCAGGCCAAATTTTCTTGTCACAGCATGAGGCTATTGAAGCTTTAAGGCCTGAACCTGATTGGTCGCAATTTTCGGACCATATAGACATCCATTAACACCTTAATACCTTAGTAGTTTTCGCTTTCCCAAATCAGGTGGTCTTGCTATGGTTACAGGGAACAGCAAAGCGGCGCTTACAATTGGCGACCTTGCACTAGAAAGTAAATATATGCCGGATACTCAACCCTCCGGAGCTGGTCCTGCGCAAAACCCGCAAGATCAGAGTCGGACGCATAGGCGTGGACCTCGGCGAAATAATGCCAAGGGCCATAAATCTCGTACATACGCTGCCCTAGATTTAGGGACTAATAACTGTCGTTTACTCATAGCAAAGCCGGCTGGAGCCGGATTTCAAGTCGTGGACAGTTATTCTAAGGTCGTGCGTTTGGGCAAAGGCTTATCAGCCACAGGACGGCTATCAGATGAAAGTATTAGGTTAGCTATCGATGCGATTGCCGTATGTTCCCGGAAGATGAAAGCGAAACAAGTGCGTCGTTGGCGCTGTGTAGCGACTCAGGCTTGCCGCCAAGCCAGTAATGGTGAAGAATTCCTCAAAACCGTAAAAGCTGAAACGGGTGTCTCACTTGAAATAATTTCGCCCAGAGTTGAAGCGCGTCTTGCTGTTATGGGCTGCCTAAACCTTATTGATATGAAAAAAGATGTCGTTTTAGTGGTCGACATTGGTGGTGGTTCAACCGAGCTTAGCTGGGTTGACGTGCGACGTCTGCGTGACCCTGATGGTGTTGTGCGTGTACATCGTCCACCCATTAGTGCTTGGGCTTCGCTGCCTGTGGGCGTTGTAACGTTATCGGAACAAATTCCTGAGCATGACGACCGTACGACTTGGTATCAGGATATGAAAGACCGCGTGCGCCAATGTCTTGTTGACGCGGGTTGCGAAACACGATTCCTAAATACATTTAAAAGCGGGAAGGGGCATTTGATTGGCACCTCTGGCACAATTACTTCGCTCGCGGGTATTCATCTCAAATTACCTTACTATCAGCGCGATAAAATTGATGGTCTTTGGATGCCGACTAATGCCGCGGTAGATATTGCGCGTGACATGGCCTCTAGAAATTTCGATGACCGTGCGCGAGAACCCTCAATTGGTACTGACAGAGCTAAGCTTCTGGTTGCGGGATGCGCTATTACTGATGTGCTATGCGAGATATGGCCGTCAGAGCGCATTCGAGTAGCCGATAGAGGTCTGCGTGAGGGTATGCTTATGGGCCTTATGCAGCAAAGCCAAAAACTTAATTTTGATAAATCTAATGCAAAGCAGGTGGAACATGGTGAATAAGCCTAAAACGCCTTCAAAATTTAGTGCCAACAAACCAAAGCGGATGTCGGGGGGCAAACCTACAGCGCCCAAACGCGGACGTGTTACCCAAACTCTACCAGAAAATGATGCAACGCGATTAATGCACACGCGGGTGAAGACCGCAAGAGGGCGTAAAATCGGCTCCAAGCTTTGGCTCGAACGGCAAATTAATGATCCCTATGTGAAGAAAGCGCAGATGATGGGCTATCGTTCACGCGCAGCATTCAAATTGGAAGAATTAAATAAAAAATTCAATCTTATCAAAAAGGACAGCCTTGTTGTTGACCTTGGGTGTGCGCCTGGTGGATGGGTTCAAATTGCGCTTTTGTTAGGTGCAGAACGTGTTGTAGGCATCGATATTTTACCAGTGGATATGATTGCAGGTAGCGACCTTTTAGAAATGGACTTTATGGACGATAAAGCTCCGGAGGCCATTAAGGCTTTACTTGGACGCGCACCAGACATTGTTCTTTCAGATCTTGCTGCGAATACAACAGGGCACCGACAGACAGACCATCTAAAAACAGTGTCCCTTGTCGATGCGGCCGCCTATTTCGCTATGGAAGTTCTTAAACCTGGTGGGCATTTTGTCACAAAAGTTTTCCAAGGCGGAGCGGAGAAGACACTGCTAGACACATTGAAAGTTAATTTCAAAACTGTGCGTCACGCAAAGCCTAAATCTAGCCGCAAGGGGAGTCCTGAAATCTACCTCGTGGCTTTGGGGTATAAGGGCGATAACGGACAATAAACTTTCACACTTATTTAAGAATTTCCCTTTGCGCTTCGTCCATATCTCTGATAGTCCCCGCTTGCAAAAGCGATAGGAGACTCCAATGGAGATTCGTGAAGGCCTTACCTTCGATGACGTGCTTTTGCAGCCCCGCGCGTCCGACATATTACCTGCCGATGCTTCTTTGAAGACACGGCTTACGCGTGGTATTTCCATAAACGTTCCGCTTGTTTCGGCCGCCATGGATACTGTCACAGAAGCACCGCTTGCAATTGTTATGGCGCAGACTGGCGGTATTGGTGTTATTCACCGCAATTTATCTATCGAAGAGCAAGCGGAAGAAGTCCGCAAAGTGAAGCGTTTTGAATCGGGTATGGTTGTAAACCCTGTTACCATTGGCCCCGACGAAACACGCGCAGATATCAAAGCCATAGGCGAACGTTATAATATTTCAGGTATTCCTGTGGTGGAGAAAGATGGTACGCTCGTCGGGATTGTAACGAACCGAGATGTGCGTTTTGCGACAAATCCCAAAGAACTTGTACGCAATCTGATGACGACGGATTTGGTTACGGTCAAAGAAGGGGCATCTGAAAAAGAAGCCAGAGCACTGCTCCATGAACACCGTATTGAGCGCCTTCTTGTTGTGGATGACAAGTTTCGTTGTGTCGGACTTATTACCGTCAAAGATATGGATAAGGCCCTTAGCGCGCCCAACGCGTGTAAGGATGAACATGGCCGTCTACGCGTTGCCGCTGCCTCGACCGTAGGCGATGCGGGCTATAAGCGCTGCGTAGCACTGATAGAGGCGGGCGTGGACGCGCTTGTGATTGATACGGCGCATGGCCATTCAATTAAAGTTATCGACCAAATGAAACGCTTGAAAAAAGCTTATCCAGATCAGCAAATCATCGCAGGTAATATCGCGACCGAAGAGGCGGCTTTGGCCTTGATTGCGGCAGGAGCTGATGCGCTTAAAGTCGGGATTGGTCCGGGTTCTATCTGTACCACACGCATTGTCGCAGGCGTTGGCGTGCCGCAGCTCACAGCTATCTTTGATGTCTGCAAAGCCGCCAAGAAAGCAGGCGTTCCCGTTATTGCGGACGGCGGGATTAAATACTCTGGCGATATGGCCAAAGCGCTCGCAGCGGGCGCGGAATCGGCCATGGTCGGCTCGCTTCTGGCGGGGGCTGAGGAAACGCCGGGCGAAGTGTTCCTCTATCAAGGGCGTTCTTATAAGTCTTACCGCGGCATGGGCAGCGTGACCGCGATGGCCCGAGGGTCAGCTGACCGTTATTTTCAAAAAGAAGTTTCAGACAGCATGAAGCTTGTCCCCGAAGGTATTGAAGGCCGCGTGGCTTATAAAGGTCCAGCAGGCCCCATCTTGCACCAACTTATTGGTGGGGTACGGGCCACTATGGGCTATACGGGTTCGGCGACGATAGAAAAACTACATGAAAACGCAAGCTTTGTCCGCATTACAAATGCCGGTCTTCGCGAAAGCCATGTCCATGACGTTGCTATGACACGTGAAGCTCCCAACTATTCAATGCCGAGCTAGATGACGCTTTTTATAAAAAATTATTTGATTGGCCGATCGTGAGACTCGGAGGCCGTATATCCGCGGCAATTGAAGTCTATACAGATGTTACCAAGAGAAGAACGCCCGTTTCACTTGCGCTTCGTGATTGGGGTAAGGCGCACCGTTTTGCAGGTAGTAAAGACCGTTCCGCGATTGGAAATTATGTACACGACGCCTTGCGCCGTAAATCTTCGCTTGCTTATCGTATGGCTGAAGATACGCCCCGCGCCATTATTTTAGCAGCCGCCGTCTTTTCTGGTAAAACTGATCCAGACGAAATGGCGAGTGACTTTATAGGGGATACTCATGCACCATCTCCGATAACCGACGCCGAAATTAAGCATCTGAAGGGCTGTGTCCCTTTAGAATCGGCGGAGCCGTGGATACAAGCTGATGTTCCTGAATGGCTTTGGCCCGCGTTTGAAACTAATTTTGGCGAAGACGCTATTGCCGAAGGGCAAGCTCTCACGACGCGTCCTCCACTTGATGTTCGGGTGAATACGATAAAATTGAATCGTGAAGCTGCGCTGAAGGAACTTGCAGAGATGGGTGGGGCGCTAACGGATAGCTCTCCTATAGGCATTCGCTTTCAACCTCGCGAAGGTGACAGCCGCTTGCCTAATGTGCAAATTGAAAAAATCTTCCAAACTGGCGGTGTTGAAATCCAAGATGAAGGCAGCCAAATTGTTAGCCTGCTAGTCAATGCTCAGCCCGGAGATCAAATCCTTGATTACTGTGCTGGCGGCGGCGGGAAGTCACTCGCTATGGCTGCTGATATGAATAATGAGGGAGCGGTTCACGCTTTTGATATAGATAAACGCCGTCTATCGCCGCTTTACCAACGGGCAATGCGTGCAGGAGCCGATATTATTAATGTCGTCGAGCCACCTTCGACAAATCTGCAGCCGCAATTTGGTAACATGGATAAGGTTCTAATTGATGCGCCTTGTTCCGGTGTTGGTACATGGAGACGAAAGCCCGATGCCAAATGGCGCCTATCCGAAGAAAATCTAAAAACGCGTTATAAAGAACAGCGCACTGTGCTTGCTGGCGCAAAAAACTTCGTAAAGCCGGGCGGGCTTTTATTTTATGTAACCTGCTCAATGCTTGCTGAAGAAAATGAGGGGCAGATTTATCCCTTCCTAGAGAAAAATCCTGAATTTACTTTGCTCTCTGCGGGTGAGGTTTATGAAGAAAAAGTAGGCGTTAACGCGCCAAAGCCTTGGTCAGAAGATGGGTGTTCACTTACTTTGACGCCGGCTTCGACGAATACTGACGGATTTTATTTTGCGGTGATGGAAAGAAAGATCGATTGATATGAGTGCTAAGCCGACAACTGATACCTCGCTCCAGACTAGCGAAAACCACGAGCATTTATTGATTGTTGATTTTGGGTCACAGGTCACGCAACTGATTGCGCGGCGGGTTCGCGAGAGCGGAGTGTACTGCGAAGTGCACCCGTATAACCGCGTCGATGGGGTGATGTTGAAAGCCTATAACCCGAAAGCGGTCATACTTTCAGGCGGTCCAAGCAGTGTTGTTGATGCCAAAAGCCCTCGTGCCGATGAAGCCGTCTTTAAGCTTGGGGTTCCTATTCTGGGCATTTGCTACGGACAGCAGACCATGATGGAGCAACTGGGCGGCAAGGTAGAAAAAGGCGAAAGCGGTGAATTTGGCCGTGCGTATATTCAGGCCAATACTAACACCCCGCTATTTAAGGCCATGTTTGATGAAGATCATGATGGCAGCGAAGAAGTCTGGATGAGTCATGGCGATCATGTTGCCAAAATGGCACCAGGATTTGACGTTCTTGCGACAAGCCCAGGCGCGCCTTATGCGGTCATCGGCGATACATCGCGTCATTTTTATGGCACACAATTCCACCCTGAAGTCGTCCACACCCCGCGCGGTAAACAAATGCTGCGTAATTTCACTCATGAAATTGCTGGGTTAAAAGGAGATTGGTCTATGGCGGCGTTTAAAGACGAAGCCATTGCCGCCGTCCGTAAGCAAGTCGGAGATGGTAAGGTCATATGCGGACTGTCTGGCGGCGTCGACAGCTCTGTCGTAGCCGTTTTATTGCATGAGGCGATTGGTGACCAGCTGGTTTGTGTTTACGTTGATACTGGTATGATGCGTAAAGGCGAGAGCGAGCAAGTCGTCTCGCTGTTTAAAGAGCATTACGACATGAACCTTGTCCATGTAGATGCAGGCGATGAATTCCTTGACCTACTCGAAGGCGTTTCTGACCCTGAAAAGAAAAGAAAAATCATTGGTGGTACATTCATTGATATCTTTGAACGCGAAGCCAAAGCCGTTGGCGGCGCAAACTTCTTGGCACAAGGTACGCTCTATCCTGATGTGATTGAATCTGTGTCTTTTGACGGCGGACCTTCTGTGACAATTAAATCTCATCATAATGTGGGTGGTCTACCAGCGCGCATGAATATGGAGCTTGTCGAACCGCTACGTGAATTGTTTAAAGATGAGGTGAGGACGCTTGGACGTGAGCTTGGCCTTCACAAAGATTTCGTGGAGCGCCATCCATTTCCTGGGCCAGGCCTAGCTATTCGCTGTCCAGGCACAATCACACGTGAACGCTTAGATGTACTTCGTGAAGCTGACGCGATTTATCTCGACCAAATCCGCAAACATGAGCTTTACAACAAAATCTGGCAGGCTTTTGCGGTCATTCTTCCTGTACAAACAGTTGGCGTGATGGGTGATAGCCGAACATACGAAAATGTACTGGCGCTAAGAGCTGTAACGTCAACTGATGGTATGACTGCGGACTACTATCCTTACAGTCATGAGTTCCTCGGTGAGACAGCTACACGCATTATCAACGAAGTGCGCGGTGTAAACCGCGTTGTCTATGATATTACCTCAAAGCCTCCTGGCACGATTGAGTGGGAATAGTCTAAATTTTTATTCGTTACGCCAAATAATCTTTGTAAATTTAATTTTTCAAAAACGTATATAAAACAGTATCTTGCGATAATTTTCTAGAGCTTAATAACCGAATAATTCATGTTTTTTCACGAAAGTGCAATCGCGTTGACTTTTAAGAAAAACTATTAAAATTCAAGCGCCTGAACGTTTTAGTGAGTTCTTATCTAAGGCTGGATTTTTCAGCCAAAATATCCAGAAAATTAACGATAAAGGGTTCCGAATAATTTCTCATCGTCTTAACCAAAACTCACGTTATAGCGTGGTTTTTTGGCCTAATTCTTACCGCGTCATTAGCGAGATATAAACTCTCTTAAGCTAGATTACATATAGGCGACGTTAGATCGCTACGCGGCAAAGTCCGCACATGGTGTGAATGGTAATCAAACGAAGGTCCGATGCAACAACGTACGGTCATAACAATACTGCTCTGGGCTGGCTTTGCCAGTCTTGCCGGCCTTGCGCATAGCGCAGGGACCGAGGTCGTTATGCTTGAAATCGTTGATGGGGATACTGCGTTTCTTGTGGATAATGAGGCTAATAAAGCTTGGTGGGTCGTCGGTGAATGTCGCCGTGAGATCCCAATAGATGAGTCCTCATCTTCCAAAGAAAAATCAACAAATTCAATGACATCCAAAGTCATCTCAAACGATGTCCGAATGGGTTCACGCCAAGTGGAATTGCGTCAGCAATTCCGTTTTTCAATGGCGAGCACCCCGGTCCGTGTAGATGTCTACAACTCCGTAAGGGGTGGATGGTCGCAAGTCGATGTAAAGGTCAATGAGACCTGTGCAATCGATGCGGCCTGCCGCCGGCTTGCGGAGTTGCCGGAGTGTTAGGGCCTCGATCTCAAACATACGCTTTTTCGTCAAAAACGAACAAAAACTGGGCTTTTCGGGCGGTTCTATGCGCGTTTTATGTCTCTTTGGCTGCCATGTTCACCCCCATGGGTGCTACTGTTTTGGGGCAATCAGTACAGGCTGAGGAGGTCGTAAAGGCTGTAGAAGCAGCAGTGGATGCTAGCAAAACAACGGCGAACCCTGAAAAAACTTCCGAGAAACTGACAGTTGAGCCAAAAGCAAAGATCATCAATACTACTCTTATCGCTGAGGTGGATACGACTATCACAGTGACGTTGGACGGCGAAACGCTTGAATCGACTGAAGTTCATCGGACAGCCAAGGGTGCGCTTTATGTCAATGCCATGCCAATTTTTACGGCGCTCAATAATGATGTAGAATATGACGACGTATCCAAAGCTCTTATCGTGCGCCGTAGCCAAGATAATGTCGTCATGGAGCTGTATACGGAAACAGGTATTGTTAAGGCAGATGGCCGCGCACTGGGGAAACTAACGCATTTTGGTGAAGTTAAAGCTGGCCGCTACCTTCTAACGCCAAATGCAATCGCCGTAATGTCGGGTGCCTCTGGTAAGTTTGATAAAGAGAGTAATAGCTTTAATTTTAAGCTTGATCCACGCTTACGTGTTGCGACGGGCTTTGATATTATTGTCAACGGCCTGTCATTAGGAAATTTAAATCCAGAGCCACGATCAATTGGCCCAGTACTAATCATGCCGCTTCTTCCAATCGCTGAGGCACTTGGTCATGACGTCACCGTAAATGACGCAACCAACGAAGTCCGTGTCCGCCGCGCTCAAGATAGCGCAGAGTTTACGCTTAACCTCGATACTGGTCTGGTGAGGCTACGGGACGTGCCTTACGGTATCACAAAAGACATTACCTATATAGACAGTACAAACTTGTTACTGCCTGTAAGCGCGATAGAGACATTAACGGGAACAAACATCACGGTTGAGGGGGCAACGAGCCGTATTCTGGTTGACTTGGATGACCGCCTCGCAGGTGCGATTAAGCCGGGCGAACTCGTAAGTGATTTGGCCGCAAAAGAGCCGTTCACGCCAGAAACATTGAGCTTCCATGTCGGGCTAGATACCATCAACCGCGTTGACGCAGATTTTCGAGTAAAACAAATCAATGGCCGCGTAAGATATGAGACACCCGATCTTCCGACGACAGCGGCAGAAGCACAACCTAGCTGGCTGAGCCTTGATTTTGCGCATGTAAACGGTGTCACAGGCGCAATAGGCGATTATTCAGCTGATAATCGCGAGCTAGACGGTGTTGGTCTTCGCCGTATTCGAGGTGTTAGCGCAGTTAAAGTTACGGATAAGGGCCGCTGGGCTGCTGTTTTAGGCGCGCCTGCGGATGGGGCCAAGAAAATTAGCGACGATCAATCGCGCTTGACTTTTGGCGGCGTGGCGGCGGGCGTACGTTATCAAAGCCGTCAGGGTTGGGAGGCCGGAGTTTCCGCTAAAAAAGATAGCTTATCAAATGATCAGATGGCTGTTTTATCAGCAATTTCTGGACGTTTAGGACGCAAAAAAGGTAAAAAAATTCAATGGGATGCGCGTGCGGACTTAGGTGCTTTTAACGGTCCAGCGCGTGAAAGCTCTGTTGATATTCGGGCTTCGCTATCAGGCAGGGTTGATATCAACCCAACCTTAACCTTGGATGCTAATGCGACATATGAGGGTGCAGAGTTTTTACGTAACAAACTTACGGCGGAAAGTTTGGCTGAAGATATTACACAAACCTTAAATCCTGACGATGTTTTTGAAGATGATGAAAACACGCTGATTCCAGACACTCGTAAGACAGGCCTAGATCAGATGACTATTGGGACATCAGTACGTTTAACGCCTAACAAAAATATTGGACTTTTGAATAACCCTGCTGCTTCAGTACGGGTTCAAAGCACGATTTCAGGGTTTGTAGCCGGATCAGAAAATCAAGTTAAAGTCGATAGCTACGGCGCAAGCGTTGCGACAGCTCTAGGGCAGACGGGTATAAGCGTTTCGGCCGATGTAAATGCATTTGAACAAAGCTTTGCTAATGGTGATGAAACTATCACGGGATATGGGTATTCCGCTCGGGCTTATAAGCAGTTCGAGAATTTCACCCTTAGAGCTCAATACCTCAATTCTGTAAGGGACGGCAGTGACGCCCGCGAGTCTGCAGCATTAACGGCATCGGTTAGGTCTTTCAATGTGCCTATAGCTAAGAACGCTAGTTTCTCAATTGCGCCATCAGCAACGGCAAGTTGGACACCGGAGTTCACATCTCTTCGTGGCGGGGTTGTTGCAAACTTCAACTCTGGTGAAATCCTTGGTAAAAAAACGCGTCTCGACGCTAGCTTGGGCATTTTACAATCCGTCGGCGGGGCCAGAAATAGGGATGGGAATACCCCAAATCAGACAGATAAGTATCTCTCTGTCAGCCTATCGCGACGTATACGTATTGGTAATAATATGGCCCTTGGACTGTCTTATAGAAACAATCTTAGCGGGGACCATCGTTTTGGATTGCAACTTGATGGACGCTTCGATTTTAATGAAAAACGTAAGTATAAACAGACGCTTGACGGCCGCGGCGTATTAAAAGGCCGTGCATTTGTTGATGAAAACCGCGACGGAGTTAAACAGGAAAGTGAGATTGCAGTTCCTAATGCAATGGTGCGCTTAAAAGGTACGCGAATGGCACTGCGTACAGACCGTGGAGGCTTTTTTACCATCCAAAATATTAAGGTAGGTATTTATGATGTCCAAATTGACGGCCGTAGCCTACCGCTTGGTTATTCTATGGCTATGAATGGCGAAACACGAGTTACTATTCACGAGGGCCGCGTATCTGATGTGCCTATGCCAATTGTACAGCGTGGTCAAATCCGCGGATTTACCTTTGTCGATGACAATGGAAATGGAACCTATGATAAAGGTGAAGAACGTATCGAAGGTGCGTCCTTACGGATATCTGGCGAGACACTTGAAGATGATGGCTCAGCCGTTTCAACAAGTTTTGGGCAATACGCATTTGATGACCTTGCTAGCGGTAAATATGAGGTTCGGGTTCTTGATCAAACGAAGCTTGGCCTCAAAGGTGGTGCACCAATAACAATCGATCTAGCCGAGCATGATCGCTTGATGGCGCGTATCGAAATTCCTTTGACCCGTACAAGCGGCGAAGTGAAATTAGCTGAAGTTAAAGCTCATTCCTCTTCAAATGCAGAAGCTCCACTTGAAAAGCCCCCTCCAGATGAGGATGATATTACCATGGTGCCAGCCCGAGATGGGCCGGCTCCACCATAACTAGGCGGGCGTAATGCCCGCCTTTTTTTGTAGCCAGTTAAGTAAATCTAACTCTAATTGGCTCTAGCCCTTCGACGCCGCCTGATAACTCATCGCCTGCAATCACAGGACCTACGCCTGCGGGGGTCCCTGTGTAAATAAGATCTCCTGCCTGCAAGTCCATGTCGGCCCGTAGATGGTCAATTATTTCTTCAACTGACCAAATCATGTGGGACAAGCAGGCGGACTGAACAATATCGCCGTTTTTACGAAGGACCATCTTCGCTTTGCTAAGGTCGACAGTGTCGGCGAGCGTTAAGCCAGAGCAGGGTGCACTTTTGGTAAAGTTCTTGGCGCGACTCCAAGGCCCCCCTTTAGATTTTGCCGCTGATTGCAAATCCCGCCGTGTCATATCGATACCAACACCGTAAGCGAAAATACCATCTGGTCCCATCGCCACGACAAGCTCTACCTCGTAATGTAAATCCGCCGTATTAGGGGGATAGGGAATTCGTGCGCCATTTTGAACGATAGCTTCTGCAGCTTTTGTGAAAAATACAGGTTCGCTGCGAGAAGTGTCCCCTCCCATTTCCTTTACATGGTCAGCAAAATTCTGCCCCACACAATAAATACGGCGCACAGGAAATTTCAATTCTGTACCTGCAATAGGCAATGAGATGGGCTTTGATGGGGGGAAAGCAAAAGTCATAATTTAACGTGGACGCTCCTTATATTTATCCCTACCTTAAGTTCGACTGACTCGAAAGGAAATTCTATGCGCGTCATCGACGTACCCATTAAAGATATTTATGTTCCATCCGCCAAAGCCAAAACATTGGACGAAGAAAAGATTATGCCTCTTGCTGAAGATATCCTCGAAAATGGGTTAAAATCACCTATTTATGTTCGCCAAGGTAAAGGTCGTTGGGTGTTACAAGAGGGCCTTCATCGGCTTGAAGCGGTAAAATTACTTGGCAATGAGTTTATCCTTGGCAACGTGGTTGCAGCAAAAAAACATTAATAAAAACATGTGGCTAAAATAGGGTGTGAATGTGTTGTTTGTGAATTAATGACGGCTACTTTTTTGGCAAAGCCTATCTACATTGCGCTTGGGGCCAATCTTGGTGACCCCATTGCAAGCTTTAAGGCCGCGATTACGCAGCTAGAAGAATTCGGCGTTTCTATAAAGGTGGTTTCGGGTCTTTGGCAAAGCCCATCTTGGCCTGTAGGGCAAGGTCATCCCGATTATATAAATGCCTGCGCGCAGGTGGAATACGATGGTTCAGCGCGGGAGTTTCTTTCTGTTTTGCATGCCGTCGAGGCGGCTCATGGGCGCGAAAGGTCTGTCTTAAACGCGCCAAGACAGCTTGACCTTGACCTAATCGATTTTCGTGGTCAGCTCATCACGGCAAAGGATATTAAGATTCCGCACCCCCGAATGACGGTAAGAAGTTTCGTTTTGTTTCCCTTATCACAAATCGCGCCTGACTGGTCACACCCTCTTAAAAATGAGGGTATCCAAAGTACGATTTCCAAGCTTCCATTGGCTGATATTGAATCCATGAAATATCTTGGCAGGCAAAATTTTCTGCGATCTAAGTAAAATGCGGTAAAATGTAATAAACTGGAAAGTGATTATAGCCTTTTGGACTAAGTTTATGCTATTCAATCCGCTGAATTGGAATATTGGACAACACCATGACAAAATGGACACCTTCTAGCTGGCGCTCAAAACCCGCTTTGCACATTCCTGATGACTATCCTGACACGGCTAAACTTGGCGCCGTGGAGGATGTGCTGCGTGGTTATCCACCGCTCGTTTTCGCTGGTGAAGCGCGTAAACTTAAAGCTAAATTGGCTGACGTCGCTATGGGTAAGGCCTTTCTTATGCAGGGCGGTGATTGCGCCGAAAGCTTTAAAGAGTTTCATCCTGATAACTTGCGCGATATGTTCCGCGTGATGATGCAAATGGCTGTAGTACTTACTTACGGGGCAGGTCAGCCTGTTGTTAAAGTGGGTCGTATCGCGGGCCAGTTCGGAAAACCGCGTAGTTCACCAATAGAGGTGCGTGACGGCATAACCCTTCCTAGCTACCGCGGAGATAATATCAATGGCATGGGTTTCAGCCCGGAAGAGCGGGTACCAGATCCAGAACGCTTGCTGAAAGCTTACGGACAATCGGCGTCAACGTTAAACCTTATCCGCGCCTTTTCAACTGGTGGCTACGCAGATCTTCGTAATATACACAAATGGAATCTTGGATTTGTCGCTGGTAGCGCTACTAGCCAAAAATACGCAAAGCTATGCGAGAAAATTTCAGATGCGCTTGATTTTATGAGCGCCTGCGGCGTCACGCCACAAAGCACACCGCAAATGGCGGCTACAGAATACTACACAAGCCATGAAGGCTTGCTGCTTGGTTATGAAGAAGCCATGACGCGCATCGATAGCACAACAGGTCGTTGGTATGACACTTCGGCACACATGCTTTGGATTGGAAATCGCACCCGCCAGCTTGATCATGCGCATGTTGAGTTTATGCGCGGCATTGAAAACCCGATAGCTATAAAGGTGGGTGAGGGTTTGGAACCCGATGAACTACTAGCTTTACTCGACAAGCTAAACCCGCAAAATGAAGCGGGACGTATTACGCTGATTGCGCGTTATGGCCATGACAAAGTTGCAAAAGGTCTACCGACGCTCGCGCGCGCAATGAAACGAGAGGGCCGCCATATTGTCTGGTCTTGTGATCCAATGCACGGCAACACAATCAAGACGAATACGGGCTATAAAACCCGTCCATTTGATTTCATTCTGTCCGAAGTTAAGTCTTTCATGCAAGTGCTCCATTCCGAGGGTTGCTGGCCTGGCGGCGTACATTTTGAAATGACGGGGCAAAACGTTACAGAATGTCTTGGCGGATCTGCAGCTGAGGTGCGTGAGGAAGACCTCTCCTCACGCTACCACACTCATTGTGACCCGCGCCTCAATGCAGACCAAGCCTTAGAGCTTGCATTCTTGATTGCGGAAGAGCTCAAAGGCTATCGCCGCGAAGAAGCGGCACGCCTTGCAAGCTAGATAAACATATAGGTGATGTTTATTGGTTTAGGTAATACCTAGTTTGTAAGGATAACAAAGACATAAATAGGAGGCTGCAATGGCTGCTAAAAAAGAAGTCGCAAATACGCCCGAAGCTCAACAAGTTGCGAAGATGATGAAGCGCGCTCGCGCTGCTCAGGCACAAATTGAGGGATATAGTCAGGCCCAGATTGATGAGCTTATTACCGCAATGGTTTGGGCGGTGGCCAAGCCTGGCGTGGCCGAAAAAATTGCGCAACATACACTCGAAGAAACTCAACTTGGAAATTACGCGGGTAAATTTGCGAAAATTTCGGTCAAGACACGTGCAGCACTCATGGATATTATTGACGACAAATCTGTCGGTGTGATTGAAGTCGATGAAGAGCGAAATATTGTAAAAATTGCGAAACCAATTGGCGTGATTGGAGCGTTATCGCCGTCAACTAATCCAGAAGCGACGCCTGTGATTAAAGGAATTAACGCGGTTAAAGGCCGCAACGCTATTATCGTTTGCCCGCATCCACGGGCTAAATTGACCAATAAAATGATTGTAGACTTAATGCGTGAGGCCATTGTGAAAATGGGCGCTCCTGCAGACATCATCCAAGCGATAGATACGCCGTCACTGGCGCTGACGGATGAGGTTATGGCGCAATGTGACCTTGTAATGGCCACAGGTGGTGCAGGGATGGTGCAAGCCGCCTATTCATCAGGGACTCCAGCTTACGGCGTGGGAGCAGGGAATGCGGTCATCACAGTTGACGAGACCGCGAATATCAAAGAGGCAGCCGAGAAAATCCGTATCTCAAAAACGCTAGATTTGGCCGCATCGTGCTCGGCGGATAATTCCGTGATAGTTGTGGACGCTGTTTATGATGAAATGCTCGCTGCTTTAATTGCGGAGGGCGGTCATTTGGCCGCGCCGGGGGATTATGACAAAATCGCTGGCGTGCTATGGAAAGATGGGGCCTTGAACGCCAAGGCCGTCGTGCTAGAACCGCAAGTTTTATGCGAAATGGCAGGGGTTTCAATTCCCGATGATCGCACCTTCATTATTATGCCGGAAACAGGCACAGGGCCAGACCATCCTTATTCAGGCGAAAAACTGTCGGTTATTATGGCGTTTTACAGGGTTAAAAATATTGATGAAGCTGTTGAATTAACAAATAAAATTCAAGAATATCAAGGCATGGGTCATAGCTGCGGTATTTATTCTTATAATGACGAGAATATCATGAAGCTGGCGTCGCAGACCAAGACATCTCGGGTGATGGTCAACCAAGCGCAGTCACCGTCTAACTCTGGTAATTTGCATAATGGTATGCGTCAGACCTTTTCTCTCGGTTGTGGCACATGGGGCGGGTCTATCACGGATGAAAATCTATACTGGCGACACCTAATCAATGTGACTTGGGTCTCTAGGAACTTAGAAACACCGAAAGTTCTTCCTTCCGATGATACACTGTTCGGCGCTGTTTTGGATCGTTTAGCATAGGGAGGTTTTTTTTGATGCCATCACTTCCGTGATGTATGTCTTCCATAAAGTTATTCGTTTGCACATCAGAAAAAGTAACGAGTCCCATCAAACCACAAATAACACGCCTGATACTCTAACAGACGGATCACCTACGCTTGACGGAAATACTCGTTTTATGGGTGTATCCCATTCCCAGGCATAAATCTAAACGATGATTAATCGATCATCACTCGTATTGAGAAGTTCAGGCCCATCTTTACCAATTAGGACTAGGTCTTCTAAGTGAGCTGAGCCGCCTAAACCGCTATTTAATATAGGCATATCAATACTGATGATCATATTTTCTACGAGCTCGATGTCGTCCTTTTGCCACAACCCAAAATCGACGCGACTAGGTTCATCCGTATGTTGTAGACCCACACAATGGGGGTTGATGGCAAAGCCAGTGTCGAGATTGGTTTCTGCGTATAATTTCGCCGCAAGTGCGTGTAGGTCTGAATACTTTGTTCCTGCCTTTAGGTTCGGCATTATCCTATCCCACATGAAGGACAAAGCGTCTGTTACCTTCTTTATTTTATCGGTTGGTTCACCTACACAAACCGTTCGACCAAAATCACCGTGATAGCCTTGGAACTCGCTAACACAATCAATTAAAACGCTTCGGCCGCGTTTAATTTCTCCGTACGCAAGTTCCGGTATAATCGTATCGATTAACATATAGACGGGGATGGTCGTATGTTCGCCGCAAACTTTATAAAACTCTCTGCGCATTTCTTGTAATGTCGCGCCGTCGCCAATAGATTTTGCGGCTTGCCTTGCAGCATTTACATTCGCCGTTATCGCATATCTGTGAATATCTAATTCGGCAGCCGTTTTTTGCATTCGAATCTTTTTGACTAAACGTTCACCATCAACGATCCGGAGATTGAGTTCGCTCTTTTCTAAAACCGACCTGATTCTCGGATTATCAATGGCGACAGTTTTGTTGGGCATGTCAGTTTCTAAGATTTCCTTCAGCAGGGCTGCATCCTTTGTCGCGAAGTGTTCGCGTATAGCCCTTGCGTCCATTTCCCGTTTGCGTTTGACATGAGGCGCGAGAGGGTGGTCGTCGTGTAATTTTGGATAGAAAAGCTCATTCACCGGAGCATTGATAATATCTTGAACATCTGTGAGCTGGTTGAATGCAGCAGGGTCTTCTGGAAACGAAAATAATTTGAAATCTAATTCGTCAAAAACACCCGAGTCTCCGGCACCGCCTAAAAAGATTTCCATCCGCCCTGCGATAAATACGGGACGGTCTGGGTTCTTGGCCGATAAGGTTGCGTAGGCGTGATGTCCCATGCCCAATCTATGAACCATAGGTCTTTGGCTTGTGAGATAATAAATATTCAAAGGTTCAGAACAAATAAGCAAGTCGACCTTATTCTCTGCCAAAATGTCGGCTGCCCGAGTTTTATTTAAAAATAGGGACGATGGGGAACTAGGGAGTTCAAGTGATTTCTGTTCCGATTTTCCTTGTGATTCAGCATTTGATTTACAGCTTGAAAGGGTTGTTAAAGCTGTACCTGCTGCAAGTGTTCCTAATGCTTCACGTCGCGAGATTGTCATTTTTTCATTCCTCCAGTCCAGCAATATACCCCGAAAAGCTCCCGATAAGAACGGTAGATCCGTTGGAAATCAGTCGTTTGGTTTGTCATCTATCTTTCTCCATCACGTCGATTAATTCCTTTTCTTCGCTCGGAGGAACAGGTGCAAACCCCACCCCGCAATTTCCCATGACAATGCTCGTAACGCCATGGCTAAAAGAGAGGTCAATTTTGTCATTCCATCTTACTTGGCCGTCAAAATGTGTGTGAATATCAACAAAACCCGGTGTAACCATGGCGCCGCTGGCATCTATGACTTGTTTAGCCGCTGAAGACATTTCAGAGCTTATTACGGTAATAATACCGTCTTTTATACCGACATCAACATTTATAACGACATCAAGATTGTATTTTTCTCCGCCCAAACTGTCGCTGATACAGCCGCCTTTAACCACAGCATTATTGGTGTCAAAAATCTAGATGCAATCAAAACAATTTTTCTCGACCATACAAATATGACTGCCAGTTTACGCGATGGAAACTTTCTGAAATTGAAGCTTGAATAGATAGTTTAGAACTTGCCTGACTTTGTCCATTGTGTTTGATGAATTGGATTTTCGTGAAGACTCTGTCGATAGACTCAACAGGAAAACGGTTAACCGTGCCTAATGTGTATTTAAAAACTAAAGTCTTTGACGGACTCCATGGCGACAAAGGTGGATGTATTGGCGACATAGGGAAGTTTTGATATCGTTTCACCTAAAACTTTTCGGTAGGCTTTAATATCTGAAGTCCGAATCTTTAAAAGATAGTCATAGGACCCCGCTATCATATGACATTGTTCAATTTCAGGAATGGATTGAACGGCTTCATTGAAAGCAT
>CAZFWZ010000055.1:0-18607 GCA_964522765.1 uncultured Caulobacterales bacterium
CGGAACTGGAGCCCCCAAAGCGACATTACTTATGATTGCTGAACATACATCGTTGTTGCCAGAAGGCTGCGTAAAGGACCCAGTTTTACTTTCATCGGAATAACGAAGGCCAACTGTGAGACTTAGTGCGTCTGTAAGATCAAATGTGTTGTGGGTAAAAACAGACCAACTTTCACTATCTTGATTAAAGAAGTTATCAGCAAAAACTTGACTGGAGTCACCACCTCCTGAGAACAGCGCGAGAGGTGCCGGGCCTGCCGCACCGCCGAATAAAGCGCCAACCAATGCATCAAAATCATCGCCGAGAACAAAATTTTGCTCAGATTCGATTGTTTCATCTGAATAATATGCGCCAACGAGCCAGCTAAGGCGATTATCAAACGCATCACCTTGCAGGCGTAGCTCTTGGGTTAATGTATTAATATTCGTTTCACTTGGAGCAACGTCAAAAACGTCAAGCCCAGAAAAATCAGAGTCGTAATTTTCTGAGGCTTCATATTCACGATATGAACCAATATATATCAGATCAGCAAAATCACTTACAGGAAATTCGACTTCAGCAGTAATGCCGTATTGTTCATTGCTTGGATTGGGCCTGAAGCTAGCTGTCCCAATTCTGTTATCTACAGCGTCTTCGGCAGTATCATTATCCAAAGGGTCAACGGCAACAAGTGGAGCCGACATTCCGCCTCGAGGTCCAAGTCCTACAGCACTAAAAGCACCTCCAGTTTCAATGGAAGCTCTTAAGACTTCTACCGCTGCACAGCATACGGCGTCACTCTCAGAATAATCGGCAATGACTCGGCCTTTAACGCCGCTATCGCTTTCAAAGCCAATTTGACCGCGGAGCATGAATTGGTCAATATCATTTGAGTCTCCGATATCGGCTCCGTTACCATCTAACAAATCGATAATACCGTCGCGTTGGCGATAAGCACCTGTTAAGCGCGCCGCTACTTTGCCCTCGGCAAGAGGAATGTTAACAGCTCCTTGTATACTTTTGTGATCAAAATTGCCGTAGGTTGCATTAAAGAAGCCTTCGGTTTCATCTAAATTAGGACGTACATTTATAACATTCAATGCACCTGCAGAGGTGTTGCGGCCAAACAAAGTACCTTGCGGACCTCGCAGAACTTCGACGCGTTCTACATCTACAAATTCGCCAAGAGCAATGCCTGGTCTTGATTGATAAGCCCCATCAATAAAAACACCCACAGCAGATTCAAAACCAATATTGTTCGAGGTTGTACCCACGCCCCGGATGCGGAGCACCACTGTTCCAGAAGCAGTTTGCGCTTGTGATGTAGAAAAGCTTGGAGCAACGCTTGTCAGGTTTTGAATATTCACGACACCTTGCTTTTCCAAGTCGTCAGGCAGTATCGCTGTCACAGCAATCGGAATATCCTGAATGCTTTCTGCGCGGCGCGTGGCCGTCACGATAATTTCATCTTCAAATGCCTGGGCCTGTGCATCTGATGCAATACCCATTGTCATGGTGGCGCTGAGCGAAGCAGCGGTAAGAAGCAGTGCGGATTTAATAGATCCGCGGGTGAACACTGATGGTGCCATAAGATTTCCCCGAATGGTGTGAGACGAAGATTATTCTGTCGCCTGTGCCGAGTTTTCCCGGTCGTACTTCACCATAACCATTAAAAGACATTTTGAAATGTCAAAAATACGACATTTAGCTTGAAAATTGATTATTTTGTCGCACAGTGGCTAATATGCAACAAAGAGCATAACATGACTAATTTAATTTCTCCTTCTCGCATTGCAGCTCTACCAACAGAGTCGCGCTCATGGCTGCAAAATGTGACACCCGAAACACGTCAAGCTATGTCTAAGGCAGCGCGCAAAATGACCTTGTCTCGTGGACAGACACTCTACGAACGAAAAGCGGAACCAACAGGAATATTTCTTATCATGGACGGTCATGTCAGGCTAACATTTCAATCTCGATCGGGCGCGCATCACCTGTTGAAAATTGGCGCGCCCGGCGGCGTCGTTGGCGACCTCGCTTGCGTTGATGGTCATCCATACCCAGTCTTTATCGAAGCGATGACGCCCTGCATTTTGGAATTCATCTCCCGAAAGTCCTTTGAAACACTCCGCGCGAAATTTCCGGATATCAACGCGGCTTTGCTTGAGCATTTCTCTCGGCTGAGCCGCACATTAATTAATATAATGGAAGTTACTTTTCTGGGCGACATCAATGCTCGCGTTGCCTCACGTATTGCCTTTCTTGCCCGTGAATATGGCAGTCACAAACTTACTCTATCCCAGACAGATCTAGGCCTAATGGTCGGTCTTTCGCGTCAGGCCACAAATGCAGCGCTTAAACATTTGTCAGATTTAAAGCTTGTCGACACCAACTATGGCAAAATCAATATTTTAGATTTTGAGGCTCTCGTCGCCTATATCGAACGCAACACATAATTAAAATGGCGCGCCTTCTTGCGCTATTATCTCCGCGAATACAGACACGGCCAAACGGCCGGCATCACGCATAGACGGCACGAGGCCTATCGGGCCGCGCAAGCGAGAGCTATCAAATGAGGGGTCCATTTCTTTTAGCGCCGACAGACGCGCATCATGGGTTGTACGGCTTCCCATTGCGCCAATATAAAAGGGGTCACTTTTGAGAGCTGAGCGCAGCAATGGCAGTTCATATTCGTGATCATGAAACAAAGTCACCACGGCAGTTCGCCTATCTAGTTTCCAGTCAGGTGCTTTGCCAATCATCAGTGCTACGCCCTGTCCGCCTACCGCTTTTAATTTGCAAAGGTCCTCTGCATCTGGTGAATAAGCCGTGCAGTCAATGCCAAGGCTTTGAGCCGCACGCGCAAACATCAAAAGGTTTTCACCTCGCCCCGCCGCCAAAACACGTAGCGGGGGCGCGTAATGATACTCCTCACCAAAGGCAAGGCCGCCGCTCAATGACAGAGCTATAGTTTCGCGCCTATCAAGTTTCGTGCATATTTGCGCAATCAATCCAACTTCAGGGTTTGGAACAATCACAACAGACACGCCGCCGCCGCAAGGCAGTCGTATATCTATATAAGGACTGTCCGCACCGTATTTTACACGCCGAAGTGCACCATCACTCAAGGCTTCAAGAGCGTGGCCAGCAATATCCGCATCAACGCAGCCATTACTCACATACCCTGCATAATCGCCAGTCTCGCTCACCACCATCGGCGTACCAACAGGCCGCACAGACGCGCCGCTCACGGCGTCAACGACAACCAAGACAACGCGCTCCCCTCGCGCTTGCCGCTCCCTCGCAAATGTGAATATATCCAGTGGGTGATACCGGCTCAGCAGAACAGATTGCATTAGCCCGCAAGCGTCTTTTCAAACCAAGCTGTGAAATCATTCTTCTCGGCCTCGTTCATATGAAGGCCGAGCTTACTACGCCGCCACAAAACGTCCTCGGCGCGGGTCGCAAATTCATGAGAAACAAGATAGCGCGCTTCGGACTCAGACAGACCAGCGCCAAACATTTTTCCAAGTATCCCCTCACTGCCGAGCACAAGCGAAACGCGCGTGCCGTAAGCGCGCACGAGCCGCCATAAAATTTTGCTGGGCACGTCTGGATAGCGTAGCTCAACCTCGCGGTAAAAAGCCTCAAAATCCGCATTTAAAATATCCCCGCCAGGAAAGCCCGCTGTTGCGGTCCAATCTTCTCCTACGAGCTTGGCGCGGCCTTTCATGAAAAACGGCGCTAGTTTTTCTAGCGCATGTTCCGCAAGCTTGCGCGAGGTTGTAATCTTGCCGCCGTAAATTGACATGAACGGCGCGCCGTCAGTGAACTCATCAATATCTAAAACATAATCACGGGTCACGGCAGAGGCGTCTTCTGACTTGTCATCATAGAGCGGACGCACACCTGAATAACTCCACACAACATCCACTGGAGAGATATCATCTATGAAATATTCATTCGCCGCATCGCAAAGATATGTAATTTCTTCAGGAGAAATCTCTACATGGCCCGGCGCGCGGTCAAAAGGAACATCTGTCGTCCCGATGAGCGTATACTCACCTTCATAAGGTATCGCAAAAATAATGCGGTTATCGGCATTTTGAAAAATATAACTATGGTCACCCTCAAACAATCGTTTTGTGACGATATGGCTACCCTTCACTAGGCGCAGGCCCTTATCGTTTTTAGCTTGGCTCATCCGGCCCAGGATTTCATCAACCCAAGGCCCTGCAGAATTGACGACCGCACGAGCCGTGACATGACGTGTGCCGGTCTTATCTTTAATTTTAGCCTCATAGCCGTCATCAGTGATCTTTAAATCAAGCACTTCTGTACGCGTGCAAATCTGCGCACCTCGCGCTTTGGCGTCCACCGCATTGAGTACGACAAGCCGCGCATCATCAACCCAACAGTCAGAATATTCAAACCCTTTGGTCAGCCGCGGCTCGAGCACGCCTTTATGCGGCGCCTTCTCAAGGCTAACAGTTTCTGTCCCCGGTAGTAGCTCGCGCCCGCCCAGACTGTCATATAAAAACAATCCTATGCGCAGAACCCAAGCCGGACGCAGACCCTTATCATAGGGCAGCACAAACCGCAGGGGCCAAATAATTTGCGGCGCAGCGCGCAAAAGCCGTTCGCGCTCAATCAAAGCTTCGCGCACGAGCTTAAACTCGTAATGCTCCAAATAACGTAACCCGCCATGAACAAGCTTGGTTGAGCTTGAGGACGTATGGTTAGCCAAATCATCGCGTTCACAGAGCAGAACTGACAACCCCCGCCCCGAGGCATCGCGCGCAATCGCGGCTCCGTTAATTCCACCGCCAATAACTAGTAAATCATAATCTGTGCTCATGACCAAATGATAGGCGTTTCATGATGTTGTGCAAGCGGTAAGCCAACTATAATTCATGCGATATCGTTGACGGCGCATAGATTGCGTTGCAATCGCGCCCAAGCGATGTAAACCGATCCTAAAGCCGTGTCATAAAGAACTCCTTTTACCGCCATTCAAAATAAGAACAAACACAAAACATTTATTGACACATGAAATACGTTCTGTAATTGTTCTTTTCACTTTTGGAGAGCGATATGCCTAAACCTACCTCTTGTTTTACATGCCAAAGCTGCGGCACCGTACATGGCAAATGGGCAGGACGATGTGATAGCTGCGGCGAGTGGAATACGTTGGTCGAAGAGACGCTGTCACAAAACGCAAAACCAGCTCATAAACGGCGTAAATCTCGCGCGCTCGAATTTGTTGATTTAGGCGGAGAGAGCAAAGATGTACCGCGTCTTGTGACAGGTATCAATGAGCTTGACCGCGTCACGGGCGGCGGTCTTGTCCCGGGATCAGCTTTATTGGTCGGCGGTGATCCGGGTATTGGAAAATCAACTTTACTCCTGCAGGCCACTGGCAAGCTTGCCGCGTCTGGGCTTAAAACGGCTTATATCTCAGGTGAAGAATCAGTGGGACAAGTCCGCCGCCGCGCCAAACGGCTTGAGGTCGCGGATATTCCCGTCTCGCTCGCGTCTGAAACATCGCTGGGTCCCATACTCGATGGGCTAATGGCAGAACGGCCAGATGTGGTGATTATCGATTCCATACAAACCCTTTGGACAGATCAGCTTGGCGCCGCGCCCGGCACGGTCGCGCAGGTAAGAGCCTGTTCTCAGGAGCTGACCCGTTTTGCCAAAAAATCTGGAGCTTGCGTTATTCTTGTCGGCCATGTCACAAAGGACGGACAAATCGCGGGACCGCGTGTTGTCGAACACATGGTTGACGCTGTACTTTATTTTGAAGGCGACCGCGCGCATCAATTTCGTATCTTACGCGCACATAAAAACCGCTTTGGCCCCACAGATGAAATCGGCGTCTTTGAAATGCAAGAGAGCGGGCTGTGTGAAGTACCCAATCCCTCAGCACTGTTTCTTGATGGGCGCGGAGACACCTCCTCTGGCGCGGCTGTCTTTGCAGGCCTTGAAGGCACGCGTCCTGTATTGACAGAAATTCAGGCGCTTGTCGCGCCAGCCGCCTTTGGTACGCCGCGCCGCGCCGTTGTTGGGTGGGACAGCTCACGCCTTGCTATGGTGCTTGCCGTTTTAGAAGCGCGCTGCGGAGTCAGTTTTACGGGTAAGGATGTGTATCTCAATGTCGCGGGCGGCCTTCGCATTAATGAACCTGCCGCCGACCTTGCTGTTGCCGCCGCTCTGGTGTCCTCCGCCTTTGATTTTCCTCTCCCCGCTGATTCGGTTATCTTTGGCGAGATTAGCCTTTCGGGTGATGTACGCGCCGTGGGCCGATCTGATGCGCGCCTAAAAGAGGCCGCCAAACTTGGGTTCAAACGCGCAATTACCGCTCCGCCCCGTAAATCTGAGACCCGCAATGACAATAGCGCCCTGCCGAGTATTGCAATCAAGACTTTAATAGAGCTCGTGAACCGTGTAGAGCAAGCATCGGAAGGCAGTGGCGAAAGCCAAAATTGGGCTGCCTAATGAGTATGAGGTTCACGCATGAGTATCGGTCCTTGGGCATTCACAGGTTTTGACATTGTTGTCTTACTGGTCATTTTAATCTCACTTATGATGGCCGCAGGACGCGGATTATTTCGCGAATTAATTTCAATAGCAGCGCTGACTATTGCCGCTTTCATTGCGCTGTTCCTATACGGACGCCTTCGCTTTGGAGCGCGCGAGCTTATCTCTCCCAATTGGCTGGCCGATGGGGCGCTCGGTCTTGGCAGCTTTGCTATCGTCTATATGCTGCTTGTTTTTGCTTTAGCAGGTGTTGTGAAAAACGCCCGCGGGAAGAACGTCGGAATTTTTGATCGCTTGTTAGGCGCAGGCTTTGGCGTAGCGCGCGGCCTCTTGATTTGCTCTCTGGCCGTCATGGTCTTCACCGCCTCCTACCGCGAAGCCAAAGCCGCACAGGAATTTCGCGACGAAATAAATAACGGCGGCACCCAAATAACGGAGGAAATGCTAAAGAAAGCTCCGCAGTCTATTCGCGATGCTTTCTCTGATCGTGAACCCGAACTGCCCAAAGTCTTTCAAGGGTCCACCTTCTACCCTACGCTTGAAAAAATTGGCGACGCAATCAGGGCTGTACCCTTCTCACGTATGGAAACGTTAGCAGATAGACTTCGCAAGGGCGAAGATCTCGGCAAAATTGCCGATGAGCTTAATCGGCTTTAATGATGGCGCGCTGCATATTATCTGCAGCCAAGCGGTGCAAAGCCCTTCTTACCTCTAGACTCTGGCAAGAGTCTGCCCCATATGAGCGGCAATTATTCGGACTCACGCATGAGTCTCTCACGGCTATTCACGAGGCCTGATATGAGCACAGCGACACTTACCCCGTCTACTTCAAATGACGCTGGCAAAAACAATGGCCTTAACGGCGATGCAAGCCTCGATTTAGACTTTGACCCACAAGCCGATAAAATTCGTGAAGAATGCGGAATTTTTGGTATTTTTGGCCTTGATAACGCTAGCTCCCTAACTGCGCTTGGCCTTCACGCGCTTCAGCACCGCGGCCAAGAAGCCTGCGGAATTGCGAGCTATGACGGCGAGAAATTCCATACAGAACGTCACCTGGGTCTCGTCGGCGATAATTTCACAGGTGATGACCCTTCCAAACGCCTGCCAGGCCATATGTCGATTGGCCATGTGCGCTACTCAACGGCAGGCCAAACCATTTTGCGCAATGTGCAGCCTCTGTTCTCTATGCTTCACACGGGCGGCTTTGCCCTTGCCCATAACGGACACCTTACTAATGCCTTTACGATACGCGAACGCCTTGTTGAGGACGGCGCGCTTTTCCAAACCACCTCAGATACAGAAGTCCTAATTCACCTTATTGCGCGCGTCCGCGGCGGGGAGTTTATCGACCGCTTTGTAAATGCGCTGCGCCAGATTGACGGCGGCTATGCTTTTGTCGGTCTGACGGATAATACGCTGATTGGCGCGCGGGACCGACTTGGTATTCGCCCCCTCCTATTAGGCCGTCTTGGTGATAGCTATGTACTAGCATCGGAAACCTGCGCCTTTGATATGGTCGATGCTGAATTTATCCGCGAGATTGAACCCGGCGAAGTCGTTGCCATCAACGCTGATGGAATCCGTTCCTTCCGCGCATTTCCTGAAGTTGAGCCTCGCCCTTGCGTGTTTGAGTTTGTGTATTTTGCGCGTCCCGACAGCATTGTCGGCGGCAAGAGTGTTTACAATGTGCGCAAGCGCATGGGCCAAAGACTCGCCCGCGAAACACCTGCCGATGTCGACGTGATTATTCCTGTCCCCGATAGCGGCGTACCGGCTGCAATTGGATTTGCGCAGGAGACGGGGGTGCCGTTCGAGCTTGGCATTATCCGCAATCACTATGTCGGACGCACCTTCATTCAACCTACCCAGAAAATTCGCGATATGGGTGTGCGCCTGAAGCACTCTGCTAACCGCGCGATGATTGAAGGCAAACGGGTATTGCTTGTGGACGATTCCATTGTGCGCGGCACGACGTCGACCAAGATTGTCCGCATGATTAAAGCCGCAGGCGCCAAGGAAGTGCATTTTCGCTCCGCCTCCCCGCCGATTAAATTCCCGGACCATTACGGCATTGATATGCCCAATAAGGAAAAACTCATCGCGGCCAATTACAGCCTCGAAGCTATGACCGAAATGCTAGAAGTCGATAGCCTTGGTTTTCTCTCCATCGAAGGACTTTACTGGGCGATGGGCGTAGATATTCGTGACCAAGAAGTCCCGCAATATACAGATCACTGTTTTACGGGTCATTATCCAACACCGCTTGTTGACCGCGAACGCGAGCTTGCAGATGGTACAAAGCAGCTCTCCTTCCTTGTTGAAGTCGCGTAAAGACAGGAAACCATGTCAGAGCGCAAACCTTTAGACGGCCATGTCATTCTTGTGACTGGCGCCTCGCGCGGTATCGGCTACGCCTCTGCCGTGCAGCTCGCCCAGGCCGGCGCGCATATTATTGCTATTGCCCGCACCCAAGGCGGCCTTGAAGATTTAGACGACGCGGTAAAATCAGCGGGTAGCGAAGCTACCCTCGTGCCAATGGATTTGAAAACACAGCACGAAGGCCTCGACCAACTTTCTGCGATTATTCATGAACGCTGGGGGCGTCTCGACGGCCTGTTTGGCAATGCGGGCATGCTTGGGGATATTATGCCTGCCCAGCAAATTGATCCCAAAAATTTTGACGGAATTTTTGCTGTTAATATGACCGCCAATTACCGCCTTATCCGTGCCATGGACCCACTACTACGCAGCGCCCCTGCGGGCCGGGCTTTGTTCATGACGTCTGGCGTAGCAAAATCCCACCGCGCCTATTGGAGCGCTTACGCCGCGTCCAAAGCCGCGCTTGAAGCCTATGTCAGCTGCTGGGCCAAGGAAATTGATATTACGCCTGTGCGCGCGAATTTGCTCAACCCCGGCGCGGTTCGCACCGCCATGCGCGCTAAAGCTATGCCCGGCGAAGATGGCAGTAAATTGCCTAACCCGTCAGATGTAGCTGCGCTTGTGGTTGATATGCTCTCGCCAGATTATCAACTTAACGACCAAATCGTGAACTTTCGCGAGACTTCGTATTTTACGCCAAAATAAACGCCGCCGTTAAACTTGCGATAAAAGGTTATAAAACTTGTCTTAGCCGTATTGAAGTTTGCGTGTCTAATGCTCCGCAGCTTGATTGATAGATAGAGATTTAGTTTTAGATGCCCGATAATAATATAAGTATAAATCAAACCAAAAAATGGCTGGAAAATGTCATCATTAAGCACACGCTTTGTCCCTTTGCGAAACACGAACATGATAATGGCCGCATTCACTATGAAGTAATAGAGACGGCAGATTTACACAGTCAATTAGAGCAAATAGCTGCGCAATTCACCGCGTTAGATACGGATGCAAATAGAGAAACGAGCCTTTTAATATTTCCCTTGGGTCTTTCTGAGTTTGAAAATTATTTAGATATGCTAAACATTGCCGAAGACTTATTAAAACAACAAGGCTATGAGGGTGTTTATCAACTCGCAAGTTTTCATCCTGGCTATTGCTTTGCCGGCGCCAGAGTTGATGATCCCAGTAATTATACTAATAAATCCCCATATCCCATGTTACATATATTACGAGAGTCTAGTGTAGAAGCCGCCTTAAAAAACTACCCTAACCCAGAAAAAATCCCTGAACGCAATATCCAGTTGACGAAGGATTTAGGCTTGAAAGTTATGATCGCATTACTCGAAGAGTGTTACAAATAACTAATTTTGGCTTTGGCAAAAGTATTGGGGGCGAAGTGGATTTCACGATTAATTAAGAGCGTAATATAGATCACCATGTCATCCAACCAACACTCGATAGTGTAGAGTAAAAATAACACCTTAATATTTCGCATCAGTGTATACACGGAAAGATTGTGGATCAGCGCTCCAAGCCTAAATATACTTTTAGTGCTGAAAGTTGATACATCGGAACGTGCGCTTGGTACCAATTACAAAACGCGCTCACTTTGTTTTGAACATTACAAACCGCTCGGGCTGCACTGCCTGATAAAAAACAGGCCTTCAATATTATCCGGACTTAAGCGGATATAATGAAGACCTGTTCAGCTGTCCCTCCCCTGATGAACAGCAAGTCGTCCTGCGGCTTAAGCTAAGCGTAAGCGCTGGACTGTTTTTCTGAGGCGCGCCTCACTCCCACGAACGCGCGTCTCAGTATTAAACCTTAAGCTTGGCGTTTTAGAGCTTTTTCAGCCTTTGACGCCATTTGGCGAGCTCGGACACGTTCAAAACTATCCAATGCATCTAGCGATATGCGTAAATCACCTGCAAGGTTAGACGTTTGCGCCACAATATCATGCATAGAGTTCCGCAGATTTTCTTTGCGTGCGATCACAGATTGCGCATACGACCCATAAGCAACATAACCCTCTTTTTGGGCATCGGTCGCTACATTATCCTCAGGAACGCTGTCGTTTAATTTTCTGATTTGACGCTCAAGATCTTCTCTCGTCGCCTCTAAAACAGAAATTCGCTTTTGAAGATCCGCAATTTGGAACTTCGTTTGGCGCACATTCTTATCCATTGCACTGTTCATTTTATCACCTGTTCTCACCTAAACCCATTATTTCACGGTGGATTTTCCACTCATTGGGGTTGTTTATAGCAACACATAGCTACAAATCCGTGAAGGAACGTGAAAAATAAAGTGTAAACATAGGGGCTTAGATGTAATCTCGCGTTAACCTTTGCTTTACGGGATTCACTTAAGGGTATTCAGACGTTAACTATATATATGACGACTATAGAATTGATTCGCCTTGGGAGGGTTACAACATGCGCGTACTTCTGATTGAAGACGATAGCGCGACAGCGCAGGGCATCGAACTGATGCTAAAAACAGAAGGCTTTAATGTCTACACCACCGACCTTGGTGAAGAAGGTGTGGATTTAGGTAAGCTTTATGACTACGATATTATTCTACTCGACCTCAATTTGCCGGACATGCCGGGCTTTGACGTCCTGAAGACGTTACGTATGGCTAAGATCAACACTCCGATCTTTATTTTGTCTGGTACAAACGACATTGACAGCAAAGTACGTGGATTAGGCACGGGTGCTGATGATTATATGACAAAGCCTTTCCACAAGGACGAGTTAATTGCCCGTATCCATGCCGTTGTACGCCGCTCTAAAGGTCACAGCCAATCTATTATCACAACAGGCGATATCAAAGTGAACCTTGATGCCAAAACCGTTGAAGTCGGAGACCACCGCGTCCACCTGACAGGTAAAGAATACCAAATGCTTGAGCTCCTAAGCCTTCGCAAAGGCACAACACTCACAAAGGAAATGTTCCTTAACCACCTATACGGCGGCATGGACGAACCTGAACTTAAAATTATCGATGTATTTATCTGTAAGCTTCGCAAGAAGATTGCAGCAGCTACAGCTGGTGAGCATTACATCGAAACTGTTTGGGGCCGCGGATATGTGCTTCGTGACCCAATTCAAGATAAGATGAGCGCTTAAATTTAAGCCTCACTCTCCTCCTTCCCAGGAAACAAAAACCCCGCCGAAAAGCGGGGTTTTTTAATGGGCGAAAACCTAAAATAATCACAAAAAACGCAGCTAAGACGCGGCCTGTTCAGAGTTCATCGGAAGGAGCACATCTATCTCTTCTGCGTTTGAACCAGGCCGTACCTCAGAAAGCTCACTTCGCGCTTGAGACAAGCGCTTCTTAGCACCTTCAAAACTCGTGCGGCCGTTGGGCACTTTTAAACTTGGGTCAACTGGTTCGTCTACAATGACTTCGCGCTTACGCAAAATATGCGGGAGCTCACTCAAAGCATCGAGTCCAAAGTTGAGGTCAGTTAAGCCCTCGCGGCGACCCAGCACTAGAAATCCTAATTCACGGACCACAGACGCAAGTTCACGCAAAACACGAATTTGAGCCGGTCCACTATAGCGCGCAAGGCGATTACGGAATACGACAAGGTGAAAGTCCCCTAGAGACTCTAGTTTAGACAGCAGGTGAAAATCGGTAAACTCAATTTTTTGACGCAAGCTATCTTTAACAACCCAATCTTCACCCATGCGGTCAAAGAAGTGTAATAAGTCTTTTATCGGAAGCCCCCGCTGCACATCAAAATGAGTGTAGCGCCCTGCCCGTGCGCGATCGATCGCGAGCGAAGGATAGTCTACGCCAACAATTTCATAATTTATGTCAGGAAAGAGGTCTTTATTTTTCTCAATCGCCATAGCCAATGAATAGGGCTCCTGACCACTTGAGCAACCATATGACAAAATGCGTAGCGTGCGGCCTTTATAGAGGCGGTGCAAAACAGGCAGGACATTATCAACGATATCATCAAGACTTTCGCGTTCAGCGTTAAACTGAGTGTCTCGCTCAAGTAGGGCGGACACGACATGAATCGCAAGGCGAGTTTGGCCGTTACCGAATAATTCCTCAATCATGACAGACAAGCTATCAAAGCCTTCTTGGCGGGCCAGCGCAGAAAGACGTGTTTCAATAAGAAACTGATGATTTTGGCCCAGATTTATGCCAGCCAGCTCAAGTGTTAGCCGCTTTAACGCATCGTAATAAGAGGGTTTGAGTGACAATGCAGTCATGCCTAAATGAGCCCTGCCATGAAGAACTTACTTTCAATGATGTCTGAATCGAAAGGTTTCATTACATATTCATCCGCGCCCGCTTCAAGCGCTTCCGTGATTTTATTGACGTCGCGTTCCGCCGTGCAAAAAACAACAATGGGGCTAGAACCTTTAGGCTCTTTGCGCAGGGTCTTAAGAAAGTTAAGACCGTCCATCACTGGCATATTCCAATCCAGAAGAATAGCATCCGGCATATGGCTTCGGCAGATGTCTAGCGCTTCTTGACCATTTGCCGCCTCTTCGGTCTCAAATGAAAGTTCCTTGAGAATACGTCCTGCCACGCGGCGGATCATTCTTGAATCGTCTACAACAAGGCACGTTTTCATGACGCCATCTCCGCAGAATTTGAAAGTGTAGGGGGCGCAATAGGCATCGCCTTTGCACGGCGCGGCACTGTCAAAACGATATGCGCCAACCCATCATTGGCATTGGGTCCTGCCGTGATTTTTAGCCCATCAAGAACGCACGGGCTTGGAGACGTTTTGTTGAACTGGAAAAACTCTTTAATAGCGATTGGCCTGCCGGGACACTCTATTGAAACGGTTAGGGTTTCAAAATCCTGAACTGCAGTCAAAGCGATATGCCCAGCTCCGCTAAGCCCTCGCTTGCGGCGAACGTCTGGCCGCTCCAAAACAGTTTGCACAAATGTCTTGGCAATATGGCCAAATAGAGTCTGCAAAACCGAGAGATGACGCGCGTCAAAGTTCACATCATCAGCGGCGTAAGACACACTCACCGTTTTATCAGTTTGGCGCG
Organism: uncultured Caulobacterales bacterium; assembly: GCA_964522765.1. Lineage (GTDB taxonomy): Bacteria > Pseudomonadota > Alphaproteobacteria > Caulobacterales > Maricaulaceae > Fretibacter. Next base: position 13,933 of record CAZFWZ010000055.1, read on the forward strand.
CCTCATGGAGCGCACGACTAACAAACTCTGGCATAAGAATATCAAAATTTAGAAAAGTATTAGACCTGATTTCTGGCGCAACAAAGTCTGCTGGAGCTATCGCGACAACGGGTAACTCATCATCTGAAAATTTAGCGAGCTTAACTAGAGCATCCCGGTCATGTCCTTGTTGGGCAAAGGCCATAAGGGGTGCGAGCACCGCACGGGCTGCGCGATAACGCGCGTCTATGTCCGGCATGGGGGGCTCAGTTACTGCATAAACAACGGGCCGTTCACCCGCAAATTCGTCCTCGAGTTCAGGGGCACCCGTGTCATTCAAATTGGCGGGACGCGGTGCAATATCATCAAGGCCAGCCTCATATTGAAAGATGAGTTTATTGAGGGACAAAATCCGTCCCTGTACTTTGGGCAAAGAGGCCTGCTCCGCCAGTGAATTAACCACCCTTTGCGCGGCGCTGTATATCCCGCGCGCATGGATAAGCTTTGCCCCTGATTGTATATTATCAAGAGAGTCTATCAGAGCGTCAGATGAGGCGCACGGCTGTGCGGACACACCGTCCATTAAAGACGATATATCGCTGCGAACTGTGTCACAAAAGCGTCGTGCAGCTGTCAGGTCATCGCCCATGCACTCATCGTCCTCACGCTTGGCGGCTTTATAAAGACCGCAGGGAAAAGGCGCGTGAAACGACTCACGCGCGGCTCAACTTTTAGAGTGGCGAAAATTCGTTAATGGGTGATAAAGGCGCAGGTTATTTATATTGCGTGCTGATTAATATTATGGACTAATTATGCGGAATCTTCGCGCTAAATACCACGCGTTCTTCGTCTGCGCCGGCTGCCATTTTCCCGCCAAGCTCACGCAAGATCATACCCGTGTAAAACGGCTGGATTGTGCGGCCATCAAAACCATCTTCAGGCATCTTGCCTGAGAGCGTCAATTTCACAGCCTCGGCGAGGCGCGCTTTCGGCCCTACGCAAGTGAGGCGTATTTCAAAGGCTTCGTCTATGTCGCGGGTCAGGACCGTGACGCTGCCCCCGCGCGGTACAGCCTGCACGCCAAGCATTATAAGGTTAAGCAGTAGCCGCGCCGCATCTTTTTCAATGCCGTCGCGATCAGTGTTCCAAATAATTTCGGATTTGGCATCACTATAAATCCCCTCCGTGAGAGTTTTTAGCTGCTCAACCGCAACGACTCCCGGGGCGGAGCCGCCCGCGCCGAACGCGAGGCGCAAAAACTGAAGCTTACCGGAGGCCTGACGTGCGGAGAGCTTAATCAAGTCGATCGCGTCCTCATGCATATCCGTATTATCGGGATCATCTAGAACTTCTATGGCCGTCCCCAGCGCCGCTATTGGGCTAATGAGGTCATGAGCAATTCGAGCGCACATTTGTGCAGATAATCCAGCAGGAGTAAGTTTGAAGTCAGACATGGGGCAACTCGCAGATAACTAATTTCAAACCATAGAGTCAGGCGATTTGCCCGCTTTTGCAATCGCTGACATAAAAAACCGCGCAGCTTTCGCAGCGCGGTTTTAAATTTTGTACAAAATTACCTCGAAAAAGAGACTATTTCGACGTCCACCGACCGGATTCGGTCATGATCTTCGCGCCCGGCGCAGCTTTGGCAAGTTGCTTTTCGCCAGACAAACGCGCGATGACGTCAACTGAGACACCTTTTTTCTCTGCAAGATTGGTGTAAACACTCTTACGGCGAATATTAATTTCGTTCATCGCATTGCGCTCAGCGTCATTTACACTGCCAACAGCGGCAAGATAACCGCCAATCGTTTCGCCAATACGGCCAGCTGCGACCGCCTGATCAACAACAGCTTTGGCGTTTGCAGCATAAGCTGGCGCGGCATGGAAAACGCTCACTGTCGCTGTGCCTGCAGCCACAAATGTCAGGGCCGCCATGGCTCCAATTACTAATTTTTTCATCATAGACCTCCTTTAGAACAGGTCGGGGTTGTTTGTAATCAGATCGTCAACGTCTTCCTCAAGGCGAACACGTACTTCCTGATCAATTTTGATGTTCAGGTTAATAACTATGGGCTTTTCGGGCGCCACGATTTGTAACTTCGGTTGGCACGCGGCCGCAAGAACGACAATAGCGCCATAGGCAATTACCTGTTTTATCATGACCTTTTATCCTTTTCAGTCTGAACTTGGGATGAATAATTTTTAATTTCAAGTAGGTTTATCATGGGTTTATTGCCTCATTATTTTGCTGTTCGAGAAGATTAATATAGCCCTTAAATCGTTCTGCTGAGACTTCAGGGTTAAGACCGCGGACGAGATTGACCAACTCGCCAATAATGTTGACGTTAAAGTCAAATTCTGTGCCCGCGAGAATTTTTGGATTACTTCCAATAAAGCGAACGTCGACCTCAATCTCGCCGTCTAGTGGACCATCAAGTGTGACGGCGAGCAATTTGTATTCAAAGTTGCGAAGTGCGGTGAAGGCGAGATCTTTACCGACATTTTCGCCCAAATCTTCGTTTTTACGAAATTCTTGAAACTGCTTAAAATCCTGCAATGTGACGTATTTGTCAGGAATAAGGTCAACTACAGACGTTAGCTCTTGCGCGCGGTACTGAATGAGCCCTCCATTTTCAACGCCAAGTTGGCCTTTATCAATACGCACATCAACCCCCGCAACCACCACAGGAATTTCCCCGTAAACATCCCCTGAGACTGTCAGCGCGCCGCCTCCAGCATCGCCGAGAAAGGCCCCGACGGAGACGTCTTCTATGCGGAGTACCACACGATTTTCCGACGCATCAAACTTCCAGACCGTCGGATCGACTGAGATAAACCCATTGGCAAGCGGCCATTTGGCTGAGAGAAAGTTTACGCCGCCTTCCACCAGTTCATATTCAATCACGCCGTCAACTAAATCTACGCCCGGATTGAAACTATCCAATGTCATGCGCTGCACACCAGAGGACACAAGGGGGAAGATAGAGGTAAACTCAATTTCCGTATTCACGCCGCTAAAAGGTCCTGGAAGCGTACCAAAGTCGATATTATTGAGCTTAGCATTGCCAAAAGATTGCAGCGGTTTATCAGGGGAGAAGGCCAGATCAATAGTGGCGGATACAGACCCCGCTACACTCGCGATTTTACCTTGCAGGGCAGGTATAAGATTTTGCGGCTGGAAGCCGTTCTCACTGAATGTCAGGCGTTCAATGTCTATATTAGCCGTGCCTTCGCCGTCTTTGAGGCGGAAGGTGATGTAAATATCGGCATCTTCCGCTTTGGGCAGCACGGTGATAGCCTCACCAACAATCAGCCCGTCTAAATAATCTAAATGGCCACGCAAAGGCAGCTGCGGCAGCGCCGGATCAGAAAATTCAACAATACCCCTGCCCTCTAAATAGTTTTCGCCGAAGGTTAAATGAAAGGATGTTGGGGTGCCTTTAAGTCCGACTTTCATATTCTGCGTCGAGATTTGATCTGTCTTAACACGCGCGGCATCCGACGTCAGTTCTATCTGCGCATCAGCCTCAGGGGAGAGTGATGCCAGCAAGACCGCCTCTTGCGCGCCGATTACCGTGCCAACCCCGCCAAAATCATCGGTTTTAATCTCCGCATCGAAGAGGCCCAATGTCCAGTTTTGAACGCTGCCTTTAATGTCAGTGTCCACATCTACTGCACCGAGACGTATATCCAGTTGCCGCCCCGTCTCAATTTCAGTCAAAAGGGTCGATACAGTCTCCACACGTGCGGAAAGCTTAGCAATGTCGCGGTTTGCGCCGCGCACATAAAAGGGCATCTCGTTCACCAGATCAAACTTGATGTCCTGAGCTGTCCAACCTGCCGCCGTTTCAAAACGGCGCAATGTTATGCTTTTGCCGCCTGACGGCACAAATTTAGTGCTCAGACCCTCCCCCGCTAAATCAACCATCAGCACGCCTTGCGTGTTTAAACCCGTCGCATAGCCGCCAGGCAGTGGGCCGTCATAATCGATATGGCTCAAGTCAACATGCATTTCGCGTTTCTGAGCTGTGTTTACATAGTGTGTTTGCGCCGTTAAGGGAGCCAAGCGTACTTCACCGTCTGCAGAGCTAGCTTGCCACGGTTCAGGCAAGACCGCGCGAGTCTTAAAACTAGACACGCCTGATATTGAGAGGCCGTTATCTGAACGGGCCTCTAGCTGCATATCTTGCAAACGCACAGCGCGCGCGCCAGACAAAGCGACACTTGCAGCAAGCTTTAGCGCTTCCGTCTCTCGGTCATAATTATAAAAAAGTGCGTCTTTAAGGGGGCTGAGGCTCACTTGAGTAGATTTGGTTTTGGCCGTCAAAGGCGCCGTCAACCTGACTTCAGCTTTATCATCATAGCGCAAAAACTCCCCCTCACCTGACACGTCCGCTTCAACAAGCAAGCGCTTTACTGTAGCCGTTACACTCTCGGCAAAGTGAGTTGTCACAGGCGCGGCGATCAACGCCTCGTTTAAGGTAAGCTTCTTGGCAAGTTCCATGCGGCCCGCCTCATCCGAATATGTGATTCGTCCTACATTTGCGTCCCATTTTCCACCTGCCTGACGAATAACTGCGGAATTGGGCAGGACGGAAAAACGACCATCCCAATTAAGCTCTCCATTTTCGGCCTCGAGCGTATCACTTTTTAGCTCTGCAAAACTCAATCTAACGGGGCCGCTCACATGGCT
>CAZFWZ010000056.1:0-18596 GCA_964522765.1 uncultured Caulobacterales bacterium
CATCAAGACCGTACTTTCGCAAATGGATGCAGGCGGGGCCACACCGCGGGGGGCCGTCAGTGTGATTGGGCTGCGTTTTGCAGATGGCGGCGAATTGATTGAAATGCTCAACGGACTTTTGCCGGCTTATGCGCGAGAAGGACAACCCGTACCTACCGTTGCCTATGACATTGGCAGCAACTCCCTTATAATCAGTGCCGCCGGCGAAACTCAACAAGCGCTCGAGTCAATTATCCGCCGCCTTGATGTCCGGCGTCCCCAAGTTTTAGTCGAAGCCATCATCGTAGAAATTTCTGATGACGCCGCTGAAGAACTCGGCGTACAATTTGCACTTGGCGGAGTAGACGGCAGCGCAATTCCCTTTATTGGGACTAATTTCTCTCGAAGTGCTGTAGATATTTTATCGCTGACGGGAGCCTTGGCTGGTGATGATCTTGGCCTTAATTCAACAAGCACATTAGAGACTGCGGCGGTCAATTCTTTGATTGGACTAGACGGCAGCTTCGCAGGCGGTGCAGGCCGATCAGGCGATACACTTTTTAGCGCGATTTTAACCGCTGTAGAAACTGATGCAAACAGCAATGTGTTGTCGACACCTTTTGTAACGACGATGGACAATGTCCCTGCGACCTTCTTAGTCGGTCAAGAAATTCCTGTGGCGACGAGCGAAAGCCTTACAACCAACGCAACCACGCCCTTTACGACCTTTGAAAGAATCCCCGTCGGCATTCAACTTGATGTTCTTCCGCAAATCAGCGAAGGGGATGTTGTTCGCCTCGAAATTAAACAAGAAGTCTCCTCTATCGCTGGCGCGCTAAGCAGCCTCACCTCGGATTTCGTGACCAATACGCGCGAGATTTCAACAACAGTTCTCGCCAATGATGGTGAAGTGATTGTCCTTGGCGGACTTATCCAAGATGATGAAGAAATAAACCAATCGAAGGTGCCTATCTTAGGAGACGCCCCCGTTATAGGCGGGCTATTTCGTTCAAAAGGAAAATCGCGTGTCCGCACAAATCTAATGGTCTTTTTGCGGCCCACAATTATTCGAAATGGACAAGATGCGCAGGCCGTAACTAATCAGCGTCTCGACCAAATTCGCCGCGCTGATATTGTGCAATCCGGTCGTGAAATCGCAAAAATTGATTCTGTAATTGACGGCACTAACGTCATCGTACTGGATGGAGACAATTAAGTTTTGAACGCTCCCGCGCATATCTCTATCCCGCGCCTGACATATGCATTTGCGCGAAATGCAGGTGTAATAACCTCTGTACTTGACGGGCAACCGACGCTTGTGCGGCGCGCAGACACCTCCCTTGAAGCTTGCCTTGAAGCTCGCCGCGTCGCGGGTTGCCCTCTCGCAATTAAAGAAGTTAGCGGCTCTGAATTTGAGACCCTCATGGGACAAATTTATGCAAGTGGTAATCTCTTTGAAACAGCCGAAAGCGCACTTGACGGCCCTGAAGATCTCTCAGCGCTTGCAGACAATCTACCCCGCACATCAGATTTGCTCGACAGTGACGATGACGCGCCTGTTATCAAACTTATAAACGGCATTTTACAAGAGGCGATCAAGACCCGTGCGTCTGATATTCATATCGAGCCTTATGAGAACCGCCTTGCCGTACGTTTTCGTATCGATGGGGCCCTGCGTGACATGCTGTCCCTTTCCTCGCGCCTGTCATCTACGCTAGTCAGCCGGGTCAAAGTCATGGCGCAGCTCGACATTGCCAAAAAACGCACGCCTCAAGATGGCCGTTTCTCCCTAAACCTTGGAGAACGCGCTGTGGATGTACGTGTCTCCACCCTGCCCTCGCAATATGGTGAACGTGTGGTCATGCGCATACTCGAGAAAACTAGCAACCTGTTGAACCTATCTGATCTCGGCATGGCGCCGAGCGAGATGAAAGCGTTTGAGTCCGCCATACAACGTCCCAATGGCATTATCCTTGTCACAGGCCCAACAGGCTCTGGTAAGACAACAACACTTTATGCGGCTATTAGCGGGCTGAATGATGGCTCACGAAATATTCTCTCTGTCGAAGATCCCGTAGAATATGCGCTGGACGGCATTGGCCAAACGCAGGTGAATACACAAGTTGGCATGAGCTTTGCGGCAGGCCTTCGCGCCATTTTACGCCAAGATCCTGACGTCGTAATGGTCGGCGAAATTCGCGATCCAGAAACTGCAGAAATTGCGGTGCAAGCTGCGCTAACAGGCCATCTTGTACTCTCGACGGTTCACACAAATTCCGCTGTGGGCGCGATAACCCGCCTTCGAGATATGGGCGTGGAGCCGTTTTTGCTTGCCTCAACTGTGACGTCCATTGTGGCGCAGCGCCTCGTGCGCCGTCTCTGCTCAGATTGCAAAGAGCCTTACACGCCAACACCGCGCGAACTTTCCGATCTTGGTATTACGCGTAAGTTATCCACGCCGTTTTATCATGCAAAAGGATGCGAGAGCTGCCGCGGGATTGGGTATCGTAGGCGTATTGGACTTTATGAAGTTGTTGAAATGGACGATGCACTACGGGCGATGATCCATGAGAATGCATCCGAGGCCGATATGTCTGCTCATGCTTTTCGCAAACGTCAGACCTTACTGCAAAGCGGCGCAGCGCTAGTGAGTTCAGGCCATACTAGCGCCGAAGATGTGCTGCGCGTCTGCCGCGCGAATTCAGACATAGATATTTAGGGCTATGGAGACGTTCGACTACACCGCCATAGACAAACTTGGCAAACGGTTAAACGGCTCTATTTCGGCGGCAAGCGCGCGCGAAGCTCGTGACCAATTACGCGGCAGAGCGCTCACTCTCACAGACCTGAAAGCGGCCAAACGAAAGGGGCCTTCAAGGTTAACTTATGAGCAAAAAATTTCGCATAAAGACCTCACCCAAGCCTCGCGTCAGCTCGCCATATTGATTGACGCCGCAACGCCCATTGAGGAATCTTTAAAGGTCGTGGCCTTGCAATTTGAGAAATCCCCTATGCGGCAAGTTCTGCTAGATACGCGCTCACGCGTGCTCGAAGGTGCTAAGCTCTCCGAAGCCATGTCGGCCCACCCGGCGACATTTGACACGCTCTTTACGGCTATGGTTGCGTCGGGCGAAACATCGGGCCGCCTTGCTCCTGTCATGGAACGCCTTGCGGCAGACCTCGAAGCCGCGCAGAAAGTACAGCGAAAAATACTTGCCGCCACAGTCTATCCCATTGTGCTGTCAACCGTCGCCTTATTCGTCGTCGTGCTATTAATGGTATTAGTTGTGCCCAAAGTGGTCGAGCAATTTGATACCTTCGGGCAGGAACTACCTCTACTCACTCGCGCTGTTATGACCATCTCTGAATGGCTACAGACTTATGGGTTAATCGCAGCCATTGGTATTGCTATACTCATTCTAGGGGTGTCCCAAGCCCTTAAAAAACCTGCGCTCAAAACCAAATGGCACGGTACAAAACTTCGTCTACCTATGATAGGAAAGCTAACACGTAATCTTAATGCGGCTCGCTTTGCCCGTACAATTGCTGGATTGATTGAAGCAGGAACACCCTCACTAACGGCCATGGAAACTGCAAGGCACACCCTCAAAAACAACGTCATGCGCGAAGCCGTGGATGAGGCTGCGGCCCGCGTTCGTGAAGGTATGGCTATTAGCGTAGCCCTGAAGAAAACAGGTGTCTTTCCGCCGCTCGTCACGCAAATGGTGGCCGGCGGCGAAGCCAGCGGTAATGTCGGCACTATGTTTTCAAAATCCGCTGACTATCTTGAAAATGAATTTGAAAGCGTGATATCTGTTACTTTGAGTTTGTTAGAACCGCTGATTATCATCTTCCTATCCATCATCATTCTTTTAATTATTGGCGCAATCTTTGTTCCCATATTGCGCCTCAATACGCTCGCATTTTAACGGAGAGTTTTATGCAAAAAACGAAGCAACAAAAACGACATGAAGAAGGTTTTACCCTTGTCGAAGTCATGGTCGTGATGGTGATTATCGGTTTATTGACGGCCTTTGTTGTCGTCAATGTCGCGCCTAGTCTTTCAGATGCTAAAACTAAAAAAGCTAAGGGTGACATCCGCACATTAGAACAGGCGGCTGAACTCTATCATTTGGATATGCTGGATTATCCGGATGAGGAAGATGGATTGCAAGCGCTACGTACGGCACCGTCGAGCCTAAGCGATCGAAGCCGCTACCGCCAAGGCGGCTATATAAAACTGCTACCCAAAGACCCATGGGAACGTGACTATATTTACCGATATCCTGGAGAGTTCGGCGTCTATGATATTTTCTCCTACGGTAAGGATGGAGAACCTGGCGGAGAAGACGAAAACGCCGATGTGGTGAGCTGGGAATAGTTCTGCGTAAGGGTCAACATATCCACGAGCGCGGTTTCACACTTGTCGAAATCATGCTTGTGCTCGTTATTATCGGGCTTATGAGTAGCGCTGTTGTTATGAGCCTGCCCAAAGATACGCCTACGAGCCGCGCGGTCTCCGAAGGACTTCTTAAACGATTTAACCAAATAGCGCAGACGAGCCTTCTATCCGGCGAAACTGCGGCTTTTGGCGCATCAAAAACGGCGCTCATAATGTACGGCTATGACGGCACTGATTGGATAACCGCTGACACAATGAGTTGGCCGGATGATTTAAATGTTCGCCTTGAGAAAGACGGACAAAACATTAAACTCACCGAAGACACGCAGCCCTTAATTATTTTTGAACCAACGGGTAGCTCCTCTATTTTTACTCTTACATTAAGTGATTTTGAGGGCCGATATGTTTTGTCCTCAAAAGGTGATGGCCGTGTTCTACTAGAGAATGGCTCATGAGACGCTTCAAGAAAAATGAGCAAGGCTTCACTCTTGTAGAAGTGCTCGCCGCACTTCTCGTATTTAGCTTATCTATCATAGGGCTCACTCATACGGGCACTCAAAGCGCGAGAGCCGTTAGCGTCATTTCTGAAAAATCTCTTGCTGGAATTGTGGCTGACAATGCACTGATAAAAGCGCGTATTCAGCCGCTCAAGATTGGAACCGCTGAGGGACAGGAAACACAAATGGGCCAAAGCTTTTTCTATAAAATCACCACCACCCAAACACCTGTCGAGAACTTTTACAGCCTAAATGTCAGCGTGCAGCGAGATGGTTTCGAGCAAGTCATAATCACTCGCCAAGCCTATCGACGCGGATCGTGAGCATGCGTATTAAAACAAATGAGCTAGGTTTCACACTCGTTGAAGTTCTCATTGCTCTCTTTATCTTTTCCTTGATTAGCGTGGGGGCAACGACAGCACTAACGTCTAGCCTTCGCGGGCAAGCACAAATGAACGAACGACTGGATCATATTTCCGAGCTAGAGACAATGCGAGGTCTTATCAAGAGCGATATGGCGAGCCTAGAGTTATATCAAAGACGAGATGCTTATGGCGGATTTGAACCTTATGTTCTGCAAGCGGACGGACAGGCTTTGTTTGATTTCACGCGCAGCGGACGAAGCAATCCTTTGGGCGAGCCGCGAGGAGATTTACAGCACATCAGCTACCTCTTTGAAGATGGAAATCTCATTCGCCGCAGCTTCACGCAAATTAATCCAGCTCCTCAATCGTCTTATATTGACCGAATTCTTCTGAGCGGGCTAACGAAAGTTGATTTGGGATTTCTAACATTTGCCTCAGACTTGGGTCTTACAATCGAACAGAATGATGTACGCCTTGCAGCAGACCAAGCTGGGGATTTTTTAAACGCCCTGAAGCTAGACATGGAATTTGACACTGGCGAAACGCTCACGCAATTTTTTGAGCTCGGGATATGAGTAGCGCAAACGACAGAGGCGCAGTCCTGCTCACCACCCTGCTCATCATGAGCATTATGGCGACCGTTGCTGTGAATATCATGGATGACATTCGGTTTGCCGTAAAACGTACAGCCAACGTTGAGAGCTACGCTCAAGCGGATTGGTATATGCGCGCCGCAGAAGATTACGCGCAGAGCTACCTCGTAGATCTAGTCTCCTCTACCGATCCGGCGGCGCTTACATTTGCCTTGTCGCGGGCCGAGCCTGTTATTTTGCCAATCGACGGCGGCGCTATCACGCTAGCGGTGCGCGACGGCAGCACCTGCATTTCTCTTGGTGGGCTCTCGGATAACAATGGACGCAAGCTGTTTAGACAACTTCTAGAAGCCGTTGGGTGGGACAGTCTTGGGGCAGCCAATCTCACCTCCGTTGCTGCAGATTGGATTGATACCGATAGCCAGCTTCTGCCCGGCGGCGCAGAAGATTCTGCTTATCTTGGGCTAGAGCCTGCTTACCGCTCGGCTAATACACTCTTCACAGCCGTGGGCGAATTGCGCGCGCTCTCTACTATGAGCGAAGAAAAGTTCATTGCCCTTCGGCCGTTTGTTTGCGCCCGCGAAAGCGCTATCACGCAGATTAACGTCGATTCGCTCAGCATATCTCAAGCTCCTGCCCTAGCCGCCGTGCTTGGCGGCGCAAATCAGCTTGCCCTAGCACAACAGATTATCGCTGCACGTCCACCAGAGGGGTATCAATCCCTCTCAACACTTTCCGCCTCTCCTTTATTGGCGGACCGTCCATTTTCATCCGAAGAGTCCGCCTTTCTGACCTTCGAGCCCGCATATTTATGGATTGAAGCTAGTGTGGTTTTTCGTAAAGTTACGCGCCACGCCGTCATGGAATTTGAAAGTAAGGACGGCCAACTGCAAACAATATTTAAAAGATTTGGGACAGACGAGCGCCGTCCGGTCATGCTAAAGACCACATCATGAGTTCACGTCCAACACTAATTTTACCTGTAAATGCTGATGGCGACATGCTTCTGCGGCAAACCGATGGGCAAATACACCCCTTTGACCAGCTAAGTGACAGCGGGCTGACCTGCGACCTTATCCTGCCTGGCCAAAACGTTAGAATATACGCTCATGAACTCCCTAAAATGCGTGAGCGCGAGAAACAAGCCGCGGCACGTTTCGAAGTTGAAGACCGCACCGCCGCCGCGCTGGATGAACAACATATCGTGATTGGGCAAAACGGGGACACCCGCCTTGCCGTTATAGATAGCGCTGTATTTAGCGACGCAATTTCGCGCGTGGAATCTTTTGGTCTCATCGTCTGTGAAGTTTACGCGGACTTTGACTGGATAGCAGGCGTGTCACACCCCATAGTTTTATCTGATCGCATAATTTTCTCGGGACCAGAGGGCTATACAATCGATCCCGAATGGGCCGATGGTGAGATATCTAAAGAGGCTACAAAAGATTGGACGGATATAACGCCTAGCGACACTGCTCTGTCCCTACGACAGGGTAAATTTGCCCGCCAAAGCCGTTTGTCTTTGCCCGTCGCAAGCTTGTCTAAAATCGCGGCTCTTCTAGTATTAACAGGGATCAGTTGGCTCGCCTTACAAGGCGCGCAAGCCCGGGCAACCTCGCAGCAAGCTGAAAACTTAAACTCACAAACAGCGGCGTTATATACTCAATCAACAGGGCAACCCGCTCCCGCAAATCCGGCGCGGGCCGTAACCCGCGCACTAAAGTCAGATAATACAGGTAAGGCAAATTTCTTACCGCTTATATCCGCGTTAAATTCTCTCCTTGCTAAATCCGACAACATTTCTGTTCAGTCGTTATCTTTTGATGCCTCCAAATCTCAGCTTAATTTACGCCTCATCTATCCAAGCTTTGAGAGTGCGGGTGAGCTTGAAACAGCGGCAAGTCAACTTGGCCATGAATTTAGTCCCGGCGGCGTTAGAGAACAGAACGGCGAATTAATCGGAGATGCCGTTTTTGAACTGGGAGCACAGTTATGAATTGGTTTGAAACGCTTGCACCCAGAGAACGTCTTTTAATCGGCATTGCAGCTGTGCTCTTAGGCCTATTCATTCTTTCTCAATTTCTTATCCGCCCCGTCCTTTCGGCGACTAATGAAGCCGCACGTGACCTCACGGCGGCGAAACGCAATCACGTCATTGTAAGTAATGGACTGCCCAAAATATCGCTCCAAGACGGCAATAGTAATAAAGCCGCATTTGACCGCAACGGTATTGTGGACGCTGCGCGACTAACCAATGTCGGTATTTCACGTGTCCAGCCTGCCGCAGATGGCAGTAGCCTCCAAGTCTGGCTTAATGATAGTCCCGCGCTCAATGTCTATAGCTTCCTATCACAGCTCGATAGCCGTTACAGTATGAGCACGGAGAAAGCACAGATAACGCGCCGCGAGGGCGGCGTTGTCTCCGCACAATTTACATTTGCAGCGCAATAGTGGCGTTTAAAATTCGCTATATTTGGCTGACTGCACTGCTCGTTTTGGGCATTGCAATTGCGCGCTTTCCCGCCAATTGGGCCGCGAAGGTTGCTCTGCCAGACGTTCCCATTACGCTTGGAGGGACAATCTGGAACGGCTTTGTACCCCCAATAAACGCTGTCCCGCCGATAAAGTTTACGACCAAGCCAATCGGTTTGTTGACGGACGCGCCTGTCTTAGAATTTAGCGGTGCAGGCAATGGCATTTCAATCAATGGCGAAGCAAATCAGAATGAGCTTACACGGGTGACAATGACGGGTGACGCTGTCTTTCTTGGACAAATTGACGGCCGCATGAAAAACCTTATGGGGCGTTTTGATATGGTTGTAGGTAATCTACCGCTCGGCGGAAATTGCGAGGGCGTTTCAGGTACAGTTTCGACGGATATTCTCACCCGTAACGCCGCTTTGTGGCAATGGAAGGGGCCTCCGCTTTCTGGTCCTGTGACGTGCGAGAACGATATTCTTACCTCTACGCTATCGGGTAATATTCCAGGGCAATCTGTTGAAGCTGAGTTAAAAATTATGCCCGACGGAAATTATCAAATCCGCGCAGTGATAAATACCAATACGCCGCAGGCAGGCATGGTGCTGCCCCTGTATGGCTTTGAAACTCAAGGCGAGCGCTATACAATAAATGAGGCTGGCCGATGGATGTAAAACACCTCTTATTGCTCCTTAGCGCGATGATTTTACCAGCATGTGCGACCACGTCTGAGGTACCGCAAAATTCAGAAAAATCAACAGCTCAATCAAACGGTCTGTCACCTAAAACTTTAGCGGCTGGTGATTGCGGATTATTTGTTTGGACCCGCGATGAGCAAAAGAATTTTGTACTATTTTCCAAATCTCAAAATGAAACTTCGGCATGGTTATCTCCAAAGGGTGAAGTCAGCTTAACGTCCAAAAGCAGGCGCGGCGACGCTACTCAAGGACAGTTTCCCTCGCAGGTTTTCATAAGCGAAAACTACGGCGAACTGAAGCTGAACTTACGCGACCCTCAGTCCATTAGTGACGGCACACGTTACCGCAGCGGAACATTGACAGTAGATAGTGAAGAAGGCTGGTCACGAGTTATCTCTGTGGTCGGACTATCCGTCTGTAAACCCGTAAATTAATAAAGCGTCTTAAGCGCGTCTCCATCATAATCGCGCAGCTCGGCCGTACGGCCCTCTTTGACTTTGGTGACCCATTCCGGATCTTGCAAAAGGGCTCGGCCAACGGCCACAAGATCAAAATCGCCACGATCAAGACGGCGATTTAGCTCATCAAGCGATGCCGCAGGCGAGCCTTGCCCCGCAAATGCGCCGAAGAAATCGCCATTTAATCCGACCGACCCAACGGTAATCGTAGGAAGGCCTGTTAGCTTTTTTGCCCAGCCCGCGAAGTTAAGATCAGAACCTTCGAACTCCGGCTCCCAATAGCGGCGCTGCGAGCAGTGAAGCATATCAACGCCAGCATCCTTAAACACATTTAAAAAGTCACCAAGCGCATCAGGCGTGCTCGCAAGGCGGGCGGTATAGTCCTGTTGTTTCCACTGCGAAATGCGCAATATGATTGGCATCTCTTCGCCGACCACTTTGCGGCATTCGCGGATAATGTCGCCCGCAAATTTAGCCCGCTCGACCAAGCCGCCGCCAAAACGGTCATCGCGTTTGTTCATCATGTCCCAAAAAAACTGATCGATGAGATAACCATGCGCGCCGTGTATTTCGATGGCATCGAAACCAAGATCTTTTGCATAGCCCGCAGAGCGCGCATAACTCATCACCATGTCCTCGACGTCTTTATCAGTTGGTGTGGGTAATACTTCCTTGCCTGTGTGGGTAATGCCAGACGGGCTATCGCTTTGAGCACCTGGATTGTGGCCTGTGCCAGCTTTGCGCACCATGCCCACATGCCAGAGCTGCGGCGCGATTTTTCCTCCAGCCGTATGCGTTTTTTCAAGGACATTTTTCCATCCTGCTAGAGGCGCCTTACCGTGAAACATCGGATAGTTTGGATCATTGGCTGCCCCATCGCGGTCAACCACTGTACCCTCGGTGATTATCAAGCCAACATCATTAGCCGCGCGGCGCTCATAATAGGCAGCAACATTGTCTCCCGGCACCCCGTCCGGCGAAAAGCTGCGTGTCATGGGCGCCATACAGATACGGTTGGGCATCGTAAGCCCGCGGCAAGAAAAAGGTGTAAAGAGAGTCTCAGACATAAACATGCCCCCTAAAACTAAAAATATTTATATTGGCAGGCCTAGCGCGTTGCGCTGATGGAGACTAGCATTTCAATTGGAAATTTCACCCACTCTTCTGTCTCAAAATCAGAGCCCGTGCCGATGTTAAAATCCGCTCGTGAGAAACGCGCCGTGCCATTGGCGGTGGCTGTGTCGCCTTCAACCGCAACCGTGAAGTCGAGCCTCACAGGACGCTCTACACCTTTTATCGATAGCATTCCGTTAGCGCTATAACCCTCCGCGGGACTACCTGTAATATCGCTCGAGCTATAGGTTGCCAGCGGATAAGACTTAACATCAAACCACGCTTTACTCGGCAGATTAGCATTACGATCATCGTCTTTGGCATCAATAGAGGACAAGTCGATAACGGCGTGAATCTCGCCCGAAGCCGGATCATCCAAATCAAGCTTTATGGCCGCGTCAAACGTTCCAAAACCGCCTGTGAATTTATCGCCATTATGTTCGGCACGAAACTGCAATTTGGACAAAGCCCGGTCCACGGACCACACATTCAAGCCCGATAAGGCCGGCAAGTTTGACGACACAGCTGCAACTGTTTCTGCGTTAGCGATATTTTCACCGCCGCTAGAACACCCCGTAAGTATGGGCATCAAAACGAGGGCCGTTGTTAACAAAATAGATTTCATCATGGCAGTCTCCTTATGTTTTTACGGCGAGGCTAGGCACGCGGTTTGAGGCGCGGCACCATACGCGTCAGCACATCGTCTTTATCTTTATAATGATGTTTCAAAGCCGCGCCGACATGAATAAGCAGCAGCACGAAAATCAGCCCCGCCATTAGCTCGTGGGCATTTGAAAAAAAACTCTCTAATCTCTCTGAGCGTTCGATAAGCGGCATGTCTGGCCATTTTATGGTTTTAAAAATCTTCGTTGTAATCTTGATTGGCGCGGCAGAAACCATCGCCCAGCCCATAGTGGGTATTCCTATCATCAAGGCATAAAACCCGATATGTGAGACTTTTGCGGCCAGACGTTCCCGCTTTGGCATATGCTCAGGCAGTGGCGGTCCTTTATGGGTCAGCCGCCATAAAAGACGCAGAACAGACAAAAGAAAAATGATTATTCCAAATGATTTATGCAGTTGAAATATCTCAAATTTGAGCTGACTGCCTTCCATCGCCATCATGATTTTACCGCCCGCAAGTTGGCCAATAATAAGCAAGGCAATGAGCCAATGAAGCACAATGGCGACTTTAGTGTAGCGCGTGGTCATAACTCATTATAGCACGGCGAGCCTATTTAGCGAGGCGTGATTTAAGGCTGCGGCTTGCAATTACTTCGCACTCTGCGAAGGGGCCGCACGTAAGCATAGCAAAATAACAACATTTCTAGAACTGCATATTACGGATTGAATTCAAACTCGCCGCGATGGAGTCACGCATTATATCCTGCAAGGCGGCGGGTTTAAAAATGGCGGCGCTAATTGACTAAACGCCGCGCCCTGTTAGCTTTCATTTATGAACAAAAAATCGATACGCAAAGCCATTCTTTCCATTGATCAAGGCACGACAAGTTCGCGCACACTCGTCTTCACACCAGAAGGCGAAGTCCTCTTTACAGCGCAAAAAGAGTTTGCCCAAATCTACCCCCATCACGGATGGGTTGAACATAACGCGGAAACGATTTGGAACACAACTGTTTCAACACTAAAACAGGCCTATAAGTTCGCGCAAAGCGGCGGCTATGACATCATTGGTATTGGCATCACTAATCAGCGCGAAACAACCATCGTCTGGGACCGCAAAACAGGTAAACCCATATACAATGCCATTGTCTGGCAAGATCGCCGCACGGCTGCGATTTGCCGAGATCTAAAAAACAAATATGATGAGTCAGATGTAACCGCGAAAACGGGTTTGCTAATTGACCCCTATTTCAGTGCAACCAAGGCCGCGTGGGTTTTAGATAATGTCGAAGGCGCACGCGAAAAGGCTAAAGCGGGTAAAATCGCCTTCGGGACTGTAGATAGCTTTCTGATTTGGCGGCTTACAGGCGGAGCAGTTCATGCCACAGACGCCACAAATGCGAGCCGCACCAACCTGTTTAATATCCATAGCAGCACCTGGGATCATGAGCTGCTAAACATATTCAATGTCCCTGCGGCAGTTTTGCCAGAGGTAAAAGATTGCGCAGATGATTACGGCGTAACAGCTAAAGGATTACTGCCGCAGGAACTCCCAATTCTTGGCGTGGCAGGTGACCAACAATCAGCCGCCATTGGTCAAGCCTGCTTTGATGTGGGCAGTATTAAGTCCACTTATGGCACGGGGTGTTTTGTTATTCTCAACACAGGTGATGAATGCCTTAGGTCAAAAAACCGTCTACTCTCAACTGTCGCATACCGTATTAACGGCAAAACGACCTATGCTCTTGAAGGCTCTATTTTTATTGCGGGTGCGGCTGTGCAATGGCTGCGGGACGGCATCGAGATAATTGACGATGCACGCGAAACGGAAGAGTTGGTGCGCAGCACAAATAATAATGCAGGAGTTTATCTGGTCCCTGCCTTTACAGGGCTTGGCGCGCCGCATTGGGACCCTGATGCGCGCGGCGCGATATTTGGCCTAACGCGCGATACGGGCCGAGCAGAAATTGTGCGCGCTACGTTGGAATCGGTTTGCTATCAGACTTATGATTTATTTACCGCCATGAAAGAAGACGGCGTCACGCCAACGCGTCTGCGTGTTGATGGGGGCATGGTTAAAAACGATTGGATGGTGAACTATCTATCCGATATTTTGGACCTACCGATTGACCGCCCGCGCGTGATGGAAACAACAGCGCTTGGCGTGGCTTATTTGGTGGCGCTGCAAACGGGGATTTATAGCTCATTGAATGACGTTGCAAAGAACTGGAAAGCGCAAGCAAGCTTTGAACCCGATATGAAAAAAGAGCAGCGGGAAGCGGCACTCTCAGGATGGCACAAAGCAGTAGGCAAAGTTTTAACGCGTTAGTCTCCAGAGGTGGCTTGTATGAAATAGACGTGACAGCCGTCAATGTTCGCTAACCGCTCTCTTATGTCAGCCTCACAAAGTACTCCTATTTCTTAGCTCACAATGCCGCCGCACGGCTTGGGCGCAGCAGCAGCTAAGCTGCTTAAGCTTGTGAATTATAAACAGCTAGAATCATCAGATTACGATATAATCCGACAGGCGCTGAACGGTCCAGTACATGCCAATCGTGCCAATCAAATAAGCGCTCGCAAATTCAATAGGCCGTCGGCTGTTTTTAATCGCTTTCGCGGTCATCCAAAGAGCTCCGAGTAGCAAGAGAATAATCGCAATCTGCCCAAGTTCAACGCCAAGATTGAACAATAGTAGCGCGAGTAATTCCGTACCCTTTGGCAGACCAATTTCAGATAGCGCGCTCGCAAACCCAGCGCCGTGAATAAGGCCAATAACAAAGCTAATGAGATAGGGTTTTGACACCGCAATCGAGGTCCCACCGCGATTTTTTCGAATAATTTCAATCGCAAGCAAAACGATACTCATTGCAATCAGGATTTCGACGGGCCGCGTTGGCAGATTTAGAAATCCAAATGCCGCAAGCGCAAGAGTCAAGCTATGCGCCGCTGTAAAGGCTGTCGCGACACCAATGATTTGCCGCCTAGAGACCAGCATGACAAGCCCAATTACAAAAAGCAAATGATCCCAACCATAAATGATATGGTCCACGCCAATTTTGATATAGTCAATGGCGGGCGACGTGCTTTCAGACCCAAGATCAAAGCGCGGAGAACTGGGTTTGATGACGCCTGATTTTTGATCACCGTTGAAATAAGCAACACGTATAAATGCATCAGTCAAAGTGCGTTCCAGCCCCTCAAGAGAGATAATACCAGAGGTTAAATCACAGCTTACAGCATATCGTTCAGTAGCCGTCGCCCCGACGCTACGAATATCGCGCGCACCTATTTCTTCGCAGCCTTCTGGAAATACTGGCTTAATTTTAAGCCGCTTTCCGTCTATCACGGGCTGTTTCCAAACAACGTCATACTCACCTGCGGAGAGTTCTGTTACTTGCAGATAAGCGGGCCGAACTTCGTGAGCAAAGGCCATGAAATGAATCGAAAACAGCGCCGTAATGAAACATATTAGGCTTTGGAAACCGCGCATCATTTAGGTTCTTCAACCTCGACTTTATATTTCGCGATAAGCTCTTGCAGGCGCTCTGCGTTCTCTGCACGTCGCGTGTCTTCCATCCATTTTTGAGAGGCCACCTCCCGGACCTCATCAAAAATGGCTTCCGAGCTATTGCTGCGGGCCGACACTTTGACAAGATGAACGCCAAGCGCAGATGTCAGCGGACCTTGCCAATCTCCTGCCTCGACCGCGCTGAGTTGAGCGGAGAACTCTGAACCAAACAAGCGCGCGACATCAGAATTTGTCATCTGGGTGTAAACTCGCTTCATAATGAAGGGGTCACCGAGCGCTTTCCCGTCATCAGTCGCGCTGAGTTCAGGCAGTGTTTCGGTCGCGCGCGCGGCGGGACCCTCTATTCCGGGGCTAAAATAGATATGGGTAAAGTCCGTGCGGGCAGGTATGGAAAACTCTGCCTTACGCGTCTCAAACCAAGCCTTTAAAACTTTATCATTTGGTGGATCAGGGGGCTCAACGTCTTCAATCAAAAAACGCATTTTTTGCGCAAGCC
The DNA here is from genome assembly GCA_964522765.1 of uncultured Caulobacterales bacterium. GTDB lineage: Bacteria > Pseudomonadota > Alphaproteobacteria > Caulobacterales > Maricaulaceae > Fretibacter. The sequence goes on from CAZFWZ010000056.1 coordinate 15,233, forward strand.
GTCGGCGAATAATTGTGTCATCAGCGCCCAACCCAAGCGCCTGTGCGTCGCGCACTAAAGCTTCCTCTTCGACATAAGCGTAAAGTAAAGCTTCGAGATCATCATCACTTGGTACCCGTCGCTGCTCACCCGCAAAGATGAGCGCTTGACGTTCCATTTCAGCGTCTGAGACGAATATCGTACGCGCATCCGCAGACATTTTGGCCGCCCAAAAGCTATGCCCAATAAACAGCAAAACCCCCAAAAGAACGAAATGCACGAAAGGCTCGCGAAGTAATTTTCTCATAATTCTAATTAACGCCTATTTCGCATTAATCCAGATAGGAGAACTATACGCACGCTCTTTTATTGTTGCAGGAAGATTAGGGTTGGGCGCAACCCCAGCTTTCAGGGCATCCCAAGTGTTCCAGCGGCAGCTCGGGTTCTCTAGAACACGGACATAATAGCTCGCCGACATAGCGCTATCATAATGCGGATCTTTCCAACTAGCCCGAAGTTCTGGGTCGCCCTGTCCATTGGATGCAGAGCATGTGGCAAGATCCACGCTTGCGCCGTTATCCGGACATCTACTCGAATTCGTATCGGGCTGAGCGCCATCGGAACAGGCGACGTCATAAATACGCTCGCGCGGCTGACCATCATTCCAGACTTTGACAATTTGTATGCGGTCAAGAGGCGCGGATAATGGATCGCGCATCGCCCAAGCAAGGAAGGTTGGCGAGCTACTTGCCGCGTCCAAATCACCCCCCATAGGAACACCGTTCGCATAAGCTTTAGACGTTAAATCTGGCGCGCTTAACATATTGTCATCATAATCATGGCTAGCGAAGAAACGTACCTTCATACGCGGACCAGAGGTCGCAAAAGTTTCTTTGCGGGCCATAGCGTCAAAAATAGCTTCGCGCGTGTTCTCTTTGGCCCACACCCCAGCAAGACCGGAGGCCCCCCAGCGCGAGAACCAATTATCAGCATTAACGGATGGTGATACGCCTTCCCATGTTTTTGCGCCGCCTGGCGGGACAGACCCGCGGGCTTCAGCAGTACCATCAACGATACCCACTTTGGACCAGTAATCCGCTTCATTGAACGCCCCGCCAACGACGTGGCTATCAGAAGCCCCAATCATTCCGAATTTATAAGGATTAGCACCTAGCTTTTTTTCAATACCTAAACCATTTGCTAGAGCTTCGCGTACAAAGCCGCCTTTCGTCTTAGACACGACTTGAGAGCCCAGCAATTTGTCATAAATTTCAAAGCTAGCAAATTCATCATTTGGCGATAGCAGCGGATGGGTTTCAGAGGTCCCTTTAACCTGCGTCATTTCGACAATCGGCTCATTCGCAATACGCTGTTCGGCGTAGATTTTAGACAAATCCGAGCCGTCATAAGTCACCATATCAAACATTTTTCCGTCCGACACATTCGAGTTATGCGGAATAGCCATCACCTCATTCCCGCGGGAGCGCTGCTCATCCATCCAGTCCCAAAGGTCTTCGGGGTTGATAGAATTAAGCGTCGAGAAAAGACGGTCGGGCGCGCTATCTTTGAAGACGACATTGCGGTGCAAATTCCCGCCCGTAAAATTATCCCCATCGCCGCCGCGCACAGTGACGGCCGTATATTCATAAGCCGCAAAGGTGGTCAGTTCACCGGGCTTGTAATGACGGTTGGCCGCGTCAATTGCGTTTTGCCACGTATCATCGACAATGGTTTGATCGAACGCCCCTTCCAAGGGAACACCGTTGCGTACAGATCCGCCAACCTTTTGAAAGGCGGCAACGATTTTAGCCGGATCCGTCGAGAACATATCCTTAGCCATAGGCAGTTCAGATAGCTTTGTACCGGCTGTATCCATCGCAGGCAAAATACCCATGTAAGAGCCGTGATCTGTGGCCGCGACGAAATCAAGCGGCTCACCCCATATGGAAATATCATAACCAGACGGGTGCTTTACGGTTTCACCCTTGGCAAAACGGTAGACATCATCTGGGGTCGTGCGCACATTGAAAATATAAGCATCAAAGCTATTTTTTGTATGGATATGAAGGTCGCCAAAATAGGCATTACGGTCTTCGCTATAGCCCGCGGTTCGCACGGCATTTTCAACACTTACCTCATCTTTTTGAGCGGTATCCTTGGCTGCATCAACCGCCTTATTCGCGGCGGTCTTTGCGTCGCCGCAGCCCGCAAGCATTATAACAATCAAGCTCGCGCCAATTAAATACCTCATATTTATCCCCTATTGCGTATTTTATATAAAAAAGGCGCGGAACCTGTCCGCGCCTTTGCAATTATGCCGTTGAACTAGAAGTCTTTACGAAAGGTAACCCCATAGGTTCTAGGTTCTTGAATGAACGCAGACCGTGAAGTTCCGCGAAGGACTGTGTTAAAGGTGACGCCGCGTGTGACTTCATCAGTAATATTTGTCGCCCAAGCTTCAAGACCCCAACCCGAATCCTCATTGCCAATACCAGCGCGGAGATTAATTTTAACTGTACTCTCCTGAACATCGAGTGGGTTAAGCATTGTATTGCCAAGTTCAGCTTGCGTCGTTGGAACAAGACGTCCCTGAGTAGAAGTACGCCGATCCCCTTCATAGCGTAATTGGCCATTGAGGAAAAAATCAAGTCCTGAAGAAAAGGCATTGAAGTTACCTGTGTATGTAGCGCCTAACAACCCTACAGTATTCGGCGCATTGGTAAGATCAAATCCACACAAGTTTTGAACCCGAAGTGGAGCGTCCGGCCCAGCACAATCATCAGGATATGATGCGTCTAAAATAGTTAGACCTCCTGTTAAAGCAAGATTGTCAGTCGCTTGTGCTTGCGCTTCAATTTCTACGCCTTTTGACTCCGCAGCGCCCACATTAAACGTTTGGAACTGAGCACCCGTGAATTCCAAAACTTGGAAGTTCGAGAAATCTTCGTAGAATGCCGCCACATTGAAAGTGACCCGACCATCCCATAATTTAGATTTTATACCAATTTCATAAGCGTCAACTTCTTCTGACTCAAAGCTTGGGTCAGAAACGCCGTTAACGGGAATAGCGGCTGTCGCATCAAGGTTGAAACCACCTGACTTAAACCCGTGTGTAAAACTGGCATAGCTTGAGATATCTGGTGTAATATCATAGCCGATTTTACCCGTATAAATTAACTCATCATCCTCAAAGTCTTCATTGAATGTTTGCGGAGTTGGAATGCCAAACGCTGTAGTTGGCAAATCAGCTGGTGCCGTAAAAGCAAAACACCCAGTACCGAACAAACCGTTCCCGAGAGCTGTACCTAGAGGCGGCGCAGGTGCCGCGCCCGGAACTGGAGCCCCCAAAGCGACATTACTTATGATTGCTGAACATACATCGTTG
>CAZFWZ010000057.1:0-18076 GCA_964522765.1 uncultured Caulobacterales bacterium
TCGGCGGGCCGATGTATTATATTAAAAATGGCCTTGGCCCGAAATGGATGTGGCTCGCGAGCTTGTTTGCGCTCTTTGGCATTATCGGTTCGCTTTCCACTGGGAATGCGGTTCAGGCTAACTCAATTGCTGACGCGCTGGGCAGTGCTTATAATTTTGATGCGCGCATTATCGCTGTTGTTCTCTCTGCACTCGTTGCAGGCGTTATCTTTGGGGGCATTAAGCGTATCGGCGCCGTAGCGTCAAAGCTCGTGCCGTTCATGGCGCTGCTTTATATAGGTGCGGCGCTCGTCGTGATTGCGGCGAATTTCAGCCAAGTTCCTGACGCTTTCGGCCTTATCTTTAGAGGCGCGTTCGGTATGCAGGGCGCAGGTACGGGCATAACCATCGGTCTTATGATGCTAGCGATGCAAAAAGGTGTCGCGCGCGGCCTGTTCTCCAATGAAGCGGGCCAAGGCTCCGCGCCGATTGCTCACGCAGCGGCGCAAAATAACGACCCCGTCAATCAAGGCATTATCGCCATGCTCGGCACGATTATTGACACGCTTATTATCTGTACCATTACGGCCTTGGTTATTTTGACCTCTGGCGTGATGAGCGCTGATTGTCTGGCGAACCCAGCAATTTTGCAATTGCTTGAGAGCGGTAGCACGCCTCCCGGATGCGAAATTGGCGTCCCGCTTACGGCGACCGCTTTTGATGCGACGCTGGTTGGATTTGGCGAACACATCGTCACCTTCTGTCTGTGTATCTTCGCCTTCACCACTATTATCGGCTGGTCATATTACGGCGAACGCTGCACGGCCTTTATCTTCAAAGAAAAGTCTATTCCTGTGTTCCGCGTGTTTTGGGTTCTCGCAGTCTTTGCGTCGACTTTCGCGCTTTACTTTGAAACAGGGGATGACAATTTAGTCGTGGCGACTTTCTGGCTCATCGCAGATAGCCTCACGGGTCTCATGGCTGCGCCGAACTTGATTGCGCTTATCTTGCTCTCGCCGGTTGTTTTCAAACTTGCGAAAGAATATTTCGACAAAGAGAAAATCGCGAGAGATGGTCTTATTGATCAAGACGATATGTAGGCGAGAACATTAAATCATCTCCAAATTAAAATATATTAAGGCCCGTCGTGCACCGCGCAGCGGGCCTTTTCTTTGACATCATATGCTGTAAAGAAAAGCCATGGCAGTTTTCAAATATAAAGCCTTGGACAGAAACGGCGTCACCGTGCGCGGGGAGCTTGAGGCTTTGTCTGAAACGGAGGCCTTTGAAACGCTGCAGCGCCGCCGTCTCGAGGCCTTTGAAGTTGGCCTTAAGCCTGAAAGCACTGAGCTTTTTGGGTCTGCGCGCCGCGTTAAGCCGCGTGACCTTGCCCGTTACGTTCGCCAGCTCGCCACGCTTTTATCGGCAGGCGTCACGCTGCTAGAGGCGCTAGGCTCGCTTTCGCGCTCTAACGCCCACCCCAAACTGGCCCAAGCCTCCAAGGATATTCGCAAAGACTTGCGGGCGGGCGCGCGGCTCTCGGCCGCAATGGGCGAGCATCTTCCGCAATTGCCGCGCTATGTTCCGCGCCTCGCCGAGCTAGGCGAAGCGACGGGTCAATCGGCTAAGGCGCTGTCTGACGCGGCGGAACGCATGGAATATGAAGATCAAATGCGCAGCGAGATTACCACAGCGCTGGCTTATCCTATGTTTTTGGCGGTCGTCGGCGGTGTGATTACCTTTCTAATGTTCCTGTTTATCGTGCCGCGCTTTGATCAAATGCTGGCGGGTAACCGAGATAGCCTTCCCATGATGTCAAAGATTGTTATCGGTGCAGGCGTGGGGCTTAAGAACAATCTTTTTTCTGTCCTGCTTGTTTTTGCCATTCTAATTGGGGGCGGCGTTTTTATCTCTAAAAGTGATAGCCTTCGGGCTAATCTTCGAAGCTGGCTAGAACGGCTGCCGGTTGTCGGGCCTGTGCTTGTACAATCTGATTTGGGCGGCTGGGCGCGCACAATGGGTATTGCGCTCGACAATGGGGCTGATCTTTTGACCGCGCTTCAGCTCGGCGAGTATGGCCTGCGCAGCGGCCGCCTGCGTGCGGGTATGCGCGTGGTGCGCAGCGAAATTCGCGCAGGCCGCAACATTGACGAAGTGCTCGAAGAAAACATTCCCGACTTTGATCCTTTGACGATTGACTTGGTGCGCACGGGCCGCGCCTCTGGCGGGTTATCGGATATGCTTTTATTTGTTGGCAAAACCCAAGAAGCTGAAACCAAAGAGCTGACGAAACGTCTCTCAACCCTCGCCGAGCCTATCGCTATTATGCTAATTGCCGGCATAGTGGGGACTATCGTCATATCCATCGTCATGGCGATGACCTCGCTTTACGATTTCGCGATCTAAACGCCAAGGAGCGCGGCCATGTCGACCGATTTAGAAAACCAATATAGCCAGCAAATTGCGCAAGATCAGGTCGATAAAGGCGAGCACCGTGCTTTCATTGGCGGTATGTGGGACGAGATAGGGCAGCTGCAATTTGATTACATATGCCGTAAAGGCCTGCAGCCGCATGATCGATTTATCGATGTTGGATGCGGGTCGCTGCGCGGCGGTGTTCACTTTGTAAAATATCTGGACCCGTTTCATTATTACGGCTTTGATATCAACGCCTCTTTAATTGACGCAGGCCTCACACATGAGATTACGCCTCTTGGGCTGCTGGAGAAAACGCGGCCAGAGAATTTTCGCGCGGCAGATAATTTTGGGTTTCCCGATAATTGGCGCGGCATGAACAGTGCTATAGCCCTGTCACTCTTTACCCATTTAACGCTTAATTCTATTATTTTATGTCTGGAGCGCTTGCGTCCCGTCATGGCGGATGGGGCAAGATTTTATGCCACCATCTTCCACGTCAGCGGGGATGAGCAAGCCGCCCCCAAAGAGCATGTCCCGGGGATAGTCACGTTTCTTTATCAAGACCCTTATCATTATACTCGCGAGGATATGGATTTTGCCGCCCGCAAGACGGGATGGCGCGTTGTTGATGTCGAAACCTTCAATCACCCCCGCCATCAAAGCATGGTTGTGTTTGAAAAGATTTAAATAAGAATATTTTTTACGCCCCAGCTTATGGCGATACCGACGGCTAAGAATGGGCCAAAGGGCACAGGGCTTTGCGATGTTATCTCGCTGCCGCGCAGCCGCATGAGTATCACGCCTGCAATAGCCAAAGAGCTCGCGATAATGACGATATGAGGCAGGCCCATCCAGCCAATCCATGCACCGCCCGCCGCCAGTAATTTAGCATCACCTCGTCCCAAACCGTCAACGCCGCGCAGCCGTTTAAAGGCGTAGGCAATGCCGACAAATGCAAGATAGCCAAGGCTGGCCCCGATGAGCGCGGCCATAAGCTCGCTTGCGAGATAGCTATGTATCAACCCCAAGGCGATGAGCGGAAACGTCAGAACATTTGGCAGGCGAAATTCGCGAATATCGACGGCAGATAAAGCCAATAAAAATCCGCTAAGAACTATGCCCCAAAGATAAATCATTGCGAGTCTAGGCTGACGCGAACAGGCTCGCATTTGGGAGGGCTTAATCTAAAGACCACTTTGCGGCCCTGCGCATTTCTCATGGAAATATAACCGCCAGTGCAGACTCCACTGGGCGAGATATCAATAATATCGCCTTCAACCGTCCAGCCTTCGGGTACATCAAACCTTCGAAGCGACTGTAGATCTCGCGTATCCATTTCGGCTTGGCTCACGCTATGGGTAACAAAGCTGCGCGGCTGCGCGCTTAGCATAGCGTCGGAGCGCACAATAAGGACATCGGCAACCGCGGCTTCGGATGTACGGATGAAGCTGTTACTTTCAATGGAACTGACCATGCGCGTGCCCACGAGGCTGAGCATGAGCGCCATAATCGCAAGCACAACAATGATCTCCAGCAGGGAAAACCCGGCTTCATCAGGCGAGGTGTTTTCTAGGTGATTAAGACGAGATGTCGGCATTATTGCCGCTGCCGCCAACTGTTCCGTCTGCGCCGTAAGAGATAACAGAAGGCGTGCTCATACGGCCATTTTCTAGCGCGATAGGCGGCTGGTAAATATAGACATTTTTCCAAGGATCTAGCGGAATATCGCCTTCCATATAAGGGCCGTACCAAGAGCCATTATCATTGGGCGGCGGCGTGACCAAAACCGCCAATCCTTCATCACCTGTCGGATAACGGCCCGTATCAAGACGAAAGCTATCAAGCGCAAGACGGAGTGTTTTGGCCTGCGCTTTGGCTGCGGTGACTTGCGCTTTGTCAACATTACCCAAAAGGCGCGGCGCCACAAAAGCCATAAGCGTGCCGATAATCGCGAGTACCACGAGGATTTCTAACAGGCTATAGCCCGCCTCTTTGTCTTCAGCCTTTAATTTATCTGCGCGTTTAAGCATCTTGCGTGTCTCCCGACAAATCCAGTGTGGTTGTGTTGGCCCCGCAAACGCGAAACACTTCAGTTAGCGTCGTCACGCCGCTACGGGCTTTTAAAATACCGTCTTCAAGTAGTGTTATAAAGCCTTGTCCGCGGGCGACATCAAGAAGTTTTTGCAGGCTTGCGCCTTCCAAAATAGCTTCCGAGAGGGAATTGTCCATTTTGACAGTTTCGAAAATCGCAATACGGCCGCTAAAGCCTGTATGGCTACAGGCGGCGCAGCCGCGGCTTTCGCGCCAATTGTTTTTATCTTTAAGCTGCGGATCAATGATAGAGCCGTTTTTAATCATATCCCAAATCATCTCTTCCCCCTCGGGCTTAGATACGGGAACGGAGCAGTTGGGACACAAGCGGCGAACAAGGCGTTGGGCTACAAGGCCGCGCACAGCCGAGATGACCATATAGGGCTCAAGGCCAATATCAACGAGGCGTGCAACGGCGGCGAGGGCGGAATTGGTATGCAGGGTGGACAGTACCAAGTGACCCGTTAGCGCGGCCTGCGCGGCAATAGTAGCTGTCTCGCCGTCGCGGATTTCGCCGACCATGATAATATCTGGATCTTGGCGAAGAATGGCGCGAAGCCCTTTGGCAAAGGTATAGCCAATCCCCGCATTTGTCTGGATCTGGATGATGCCGTCCATGTCATATTCGACAGGATCTTCAATGGTGATAATTTTGCGTACGCCGTCATTAAGGCCGCGCAGGCCGCGGTAAAGCGTGGTTGATTTACCAGAGCCCGTCGGCCCCGTCACAAGGATGACGCCGTTGGGCTGAGATAGCAGCTCTTGCAGTGTTTGTTTGGCATGACCCTCAAGGCCAATGGCCTCCAGATCAGGGAGTTCTGCCTCTTTCTTCAAAAGACGCATAACAAGCGATTCGCCCCAAGACCCCGGCAGGGCAGAGACACGAAGGTCGATATCTTGGCCCGCGAAACGAATGCTTTGGCGCCCATCTTGGGGGAGTCGGCGCTCGGCGATATCCATACCGGACAGCAGCTTAATACGGCTCGCCACAGCGTCAAAATTAGATTTAGGGTCTGTCTGTTTGGTGTGCAGTACACCGTCAATACGGTAGCGTACTTGAAATTTATGCTCGAAGGGTTCGATATGAATATCAGACGCATTTTCGCGTAAGGCGGTAGAAAAGACGCGGTTGACGAAATCAATCACGGGGGCTTCTTCGGCCATTTCTTTGAGCCGTATCGTGTCATCATCCGTTAGCCCATCGGAATTATTAAGACTGTCTTCGCGGATATGAAACAGCGCCCTTTCAACCGTCTGATTGCTGGCGACATAGTCGCGCAGTGTGAGCCCTGCTGCCGCGCAGCGGCCTTCTATTTGTTCTCTCAGCTCAGGCGAGTGGATATCCTGCGCGATCGTATAAACATCTAGGCTCTCTGCCGCCTGCCAGACCGCGCATTGGCGCGATATCAGCCACCGCGCATTGAGCTTGAGCGCGCTCATGGCGCGCTGATAGTCGCCGGGCTCCGTACTGACTTGGTCGGCCGTCAGGATTGGCAGGCCAAGCTGCTCGCTTTGTGCGCTCAAAAGGTCTTCCTCCGAGACCGCGCCAATGCGAAGTAGCGCTTGCCCGAGGAGCCCGCCGGCCTCCGCTTGTAGCCGCGCAGCTTGCATCAGGTCCGCTTGGCTGATGAGGCCGCGGGCGTGGAGATTATCTCCGATCGTTTGTAAGCGTGGGTGAGGCATAAAGCGGTTTTGGCCCTGTGATTGATTAACCGCCAGTATAGCGGGAGGAGGGCTAAATGAAAGCGGGGAATTGCGCCGCGCTACGCTGCGTGCAGATGGGCGGCTTGAGCTATGAGGCGGGCTTAAAGAGCGGCGCGCTTATCACCTTATTGAGCGCAAATAAAAACGGCCCCTTCTGTTTCCAGAAGAGGCCGCCTAATGTGTTTAGCTTAGAGCTGACTAGTTATCATCGTCGTTTAAAGGGTCATTCTGAAGCGTATCGTCGCTTAAGTTTGCACCGCCGCCGAAGTTAGAAACAATACCGCCCGTTGAAATCAGACGATCAACGTCTAGTTCGTCGGCTGTTTCGAAGTTAAGACCAAGGTCATAACGAATAATATCAGCTGGGATGCCAGGGAGTACTGTTGACACGAGAGTCGCTTCACCAGAAGCATCGCCTGTTACTGTCGCAGCTGGGAGAGTAAACGGTGCGCCTTGGATCGTGTTATAAAGCGTCGCTGTGTATGTTACGGGCTCACCTGGCTCTAGGCCTGTGATACGGTAAACAGACAATGCCTGATTACCAGCTGGGCCTGAATTCCAGTCAAAGACACCAAAAGATTGGCCTTCGCGCTGAATGAACTCAAGTCCGCCTGTCGCGCCTGGCTCAGAAGCAACAAAGCCGTTAGCAACTACAAAGTTAGATGTTGCAGTCGTCACATAAGGCTGCATGTTCGGAAGAACTGCCGTACCTGCTTGTATGCTGATGACAGAGCCGGCAACAGCTTGAGCTGCAGTTTGTGTCAACGTCCATACAACGGGGCCGCCTGTAAGCGTACCGTTAGTTGCCATTAGAGTAGCGCCGCTAGATGCAGGCGCTGTTCCCGTTGCAGCTGTCGTTGCAGGATTGCCCGGCAATGTGATTGTGCTGACAACAGCTCCTGGCGTAACAAGATCAGCTTGTGCTAGAGGTGTGCCAAAAGCATCTGTTGATACAGCAGGGTCGATTGCATATGTAATCGTACCCAATACAGCGTCACCGCCGATTGTTGTGTATGTTGGCGTAGCAAGTGCAACAAATGTATCTGAACCGCTAGCTGTTGTCCCGTTTACTTCGCCGTCCCATGCAGATGCACAGCCGCCGAAACCCATCCCGGCTACTGAACCTGTGTTGTCGCCGTCGACGTCATTGTTGACGAAACCGCCAGCCGTAGACACGATAGCTTGAACGCCAGACCCTTCTGCAAGACATGAAGACACTTCAACAGGGATAGACGCTATGAACGTATCTGTGTTACTTGATAGAGGGGCGATTTGGAACGTGACAGTTGAACCACCGTCGGCTCCGCCTGTAAAGATGTTACCAATAGCGGGTGTACCATTACTCGTAAGGGCACCATTTGGCACTGCACCGGCAAATGTCATGCCAGCTGGAAGATTTACAACAACGTTGTGCTGTACGCCTTGGTTATAAAAACCAGTTCCGTCTGGGCTGATATTGACTACGACCGTACCAGTGATTGGATTTGCTACAAGATCGAGCTCAAGAGCCAAAGGGGCTTGAAATGCGTTATTGCCTGGAGTGACAACGATTGCGTTTGCAGACGATGCTGCGAGTGCTACCATAGAAACGGCAGCTAGGAGTGATTTGATTTTCATGTTTTCCTCACCTGTTAATCAAAAATAAATGTGCAATTATTTGCACGCTTCTGAAGGGCAAGCATCTAAGAGTACGGGGATTCAAATCACCACCCCCTTTTATGCCTATTGGTTCTATAGGGCGGCGTTTCACAAGCGTCAAGACTTGCTTGGTAGAGATTCTCATGATTTTAACAGCAGAAACCTCAATTTATGACGTGGCTATGGCAAAGATATCACAGAGTTAGCTCATTTTACTGACATTTATAATGTGGAGATTGGTATTTATAGTGTGAGGGCTAGTATCTATAGTGTTGGAGGCGTTGAATTCATCCAAAATCACGTCAAAAACCGGACAAAACACTTTGCGTAGGGTGCCATCCAAGGGCTTGCAGGGTCAATTGTTCCTGAGCGCCGCTTTTAAGGCGTAGAATCACCTCAACATCATAGAGTGTCATCAAATAACGCGCGCGGCCGCCGCTATTATCTCGCGCATAGCGAGACTCCACAGCGGGTTTGGCGGTCCAGATGATTTGTCCCTGAGGAGTCATGATGGACCCCTCTTGAGTTTGGTCGATATTAAGCGCGCTTATATGTGCTAGGGCCATATCCTCCAGAGTAATACGTTGTTCCGTCCGTTCAATTGCGGCGGCTGTGCGGGTAAACTGGCTCTGCAGCTCCAAAAGAGGGAGTAGCGCAGCCGCTAAAATAGCGATTGCAACGAGAGCCTCGAGCACAGAAAATCCGGCGTCAGCGGCGGTTTCGCACATGGGGGATCTCATCACGCCGTCCTGCGTCTAGAAGTGCAGCGGTTTTAAGGTGTAAAGACGGTCGTCATTGGCGAGTAACCCGTCGATACGCCCAGAGAGGCGGTTTACGAATTTGTCTTTATCGCTTTGTCCGCGCAGGACATAGGCTGTGATGAGGACGACAAGCTCAGTGTCGTCAGCGGTCACGCCGTTATTTGAAAATAGCTGACCAATGAGGGGAATATCCTTCAAAAACGGAACACCTTGCTCATCAATGGTAAAGCTGCGCTGAATAAGTCCGCCCATGACGGCGGTTTCCCCGTCTTCAAGCGAGAGTTGCGTAGACAGCGTCCGGCTCGAGATTGTCGGACTTGAAATCGTCGAATTTGGCGTATCTAACTCAGAGCTGACTTCTTGCGAAATCGTCAAATCGATTCTGTTATCAGAAAACACAATCGGCTCAATCGACATCAGCACACCTGTCGAACGATATTCAATACTCTGCAAAATTTCGGTCTGGCCGCCTATATTCTGAACAGGGGAGGCCGCCTGAGAGCTGAGCACGGGAATGTCTTGACCAACCTGTATTTCCGCTTGGGACCCTGAGCGGGCCGTTAAGACGGGCGTTGATAAGATTTTCACGCGGCGGTTATTGGCAAAGGCATTGAGCGTGGCGTCAATGTCATTGCCCAGCAGGCCTACGAGAAGTCCGTTTGACCCCACACCAAGTCCGCCTTGCGTTGACGCATTTGCGGATACATTGCCCAGACCAATATCGGTTAAGCTGAAATCAACGCCAATGTTGGTGTTGTTAGTCAGCGAGACTTCTGCAATTTGCACCTCGATAAGCACTTCTGGCGCGGGCGTATCAAGCTGCTCTAAAAGAGAGAGCAGTTTTGTGTAATCATTTGATGTGCCGGTAAAGACAATGCGGTTGCCAGAGGGGTCGACGGTAAAGCGGGTTTGGGATGACGTCAGGCCCCCGCCATTGCCCCCGCCAAAGCCGCGCGGTTGATTAAGCTCGCCCGCTTGCGCGCCGCTGGGCGTGGAAATTCCGCTAAGATTGCTTGGGCCGCCGCCCGATAAAACACTATTGGCTGTTTCGGCTAACTCCTCGGCCGCTACATTTTTCACTTGGTAGATATATATCTGCTTCGCATCTCCGCCTTGGATAGGCCGATCAAGCTCGGTCAGCCAGTGGCGTACGCGTTCATGTGCCTGCGCCGTCTTAGCAAAAATAAAGAGGTCGTTGGAAAACTCAACGGGGAAAAGATAAATGGTTCGGCTAAAATTGGGAACACTCGTGACTTCCCAGCCCTCAACTTTAAGCGCATCTTCCAATACGGTCGAAAACTCATCTACATTCCAAAACTGCGGTGTATATTTGTTTATCTGACTGCCCGCATATGTAAGTTCATCTAATTCATTTATGATGGATAGGGCGGCATTCACGTCTTCCGGCAAACCTGACAAGGTGATAAAATTGTTACTCGGTGTCGATGTGATGTTAATTGAACCCGCTTTATCTTTGAACGCGGCCTGCAAGATAGGCAACATGCTGTTAGATTCGACAGCCTGCAATTCCACGAATTGAATTATGGGGCGTAAATCCGCCCGCGTGCTAACGCGCGCGCGGCTTTTTATATATCTCGGTCTGCGCGAGCGTAGGGCTTGATCTTGGAGAACTTTATAACTTCCGTTTTCCGGAATAACCCTAACGCCATATTCTTTGAGAGCTTCGGACACGAGCGTTTGAAAACTTTCCGCCGGTATCTTCCCAGAGCTACGTAATTGAACGACCTCTGTCATCGCGGCCACATCTTTGCCCATAACAAATGGGACTTGCAGCATTTCGCCAAATACAATGTCTACAAATTGCGGGAGTGGGAGAGGCGCAACATAGGCGTCTATTGTCCCGACTTTGCTCGTAGGGGCCGTGCGATTAACACTGTCCGCGTCGCCAAGCTGAGGCGTGCTTATGGAAGGAACCTGGCCAAAATCTGTCGGCTGCGTCGTCGTATATCTCTGTTCGCGGGCTGAAAAATTGGGCGTTGGCGCCGTGTTATAAACGCGTTTTGGGCCGCGATCGAGGCCATAACCGATGCTATCTTCCTCGAGGCGTGCGCCTTCAACTCGCACATAAGGATCGCTGGGTTTTGCGTCTTGAGTGGCCGAATTGTTGCCGGAAAGATCCCGTTTCAGCCCCTCGAAAGTCTGGCAGGCGGACAGGCTCGAGAGGATAATGACGCTCGCGCTCAAGAGAGAGCTTCGGCGCAAATGTGCAAAAGTCGTAGTCATATTATCCTCCGCCGCCCGTTTTCTGAGATGGGGCCGCTTTCATGTCTTTACTCTCTTCGCTGGACTTTTCAAAGGCCGCTTCAAGATAGCTAATAACCGGAATGTTTATTTCTTCTTGGTCAAAAACAGCAATTAGGGTCTCGTCGTCAACCGATATTATTTCCCAGCCCGATTCCAGGACATCGCCTTGCTTGACTTTTAGCAGGCTTAAATCCGGCTCTTGCAGGTGTATGTAAGCTACATTATTTAGTCTGGATGCGCCGATGACTTTAGGAAATGGTGGTGCGGCTGACTTATTGGCGTCTGCCGCTAATTGAGCGGCCGCCTCTTCGGCGTCTATTTCTTCCTGCGTAAAAGAGGGGAAGAATTGAGAGGATTTTAGGAGTGTCTTCAGGCGCTTATATTCAGTGTCCGGAATAGAAGTGTATGTCTGGTTATTCCAGCCATCAAGCGCCGGTGGTTGAGGGCCGGCTAATGTACCGGCGCGAAGCCAGCCTAATGCGCCGCTTGCTAGCAGCAAGACAATCAATATGGGTAAAAGCCGCCGCATCTTAAGGTCCAACCTGCACGGGAACTATACCCGATATCTTGAGGCGCGGAGGTTGGCGATCGCGAATATTCTGCGCAAAATCCATTTCATCTATCACAATAATTTTGGGTAAAATGGCTAATCCCTCAAAAAAATCCGCAAGGGATTTAGAGGTAGGAGCGCGTCCTGAAAAGTCAAAACTTAAGACCTGAATACCGTTAATTTCTGCAGTATCAGGATCCACTCTGACCTGAATTTGATCAAAACGATAATCGGCAGCAATTTTGCGAAGAGTTTGCTGCAATTCAGCGGCAATGATGCCTCCGGTCTGACCTTGCCAAATTTCAGTTTGCAAGGCGTTCCGCGCCAGCACGCTCTCGGCGAGACGCGTTTCCCAGTGGGTCGTCAGGCTAATGTCTTGTAGTGTGGCGTATTCAGTTTGCGCAAAAACCAGAGCCTGTTCGCGCTCGGTTTCCGCTGTGATTAACTTTTCAAGGCCAAGAAAACCAAATACAATGAAAATAAAAACAAGCCCATATGACACTAAAGGTGTCATCTCGAAATCTGCAGGAAGGAGTTTCATGGCCGCTCCTCTGCAGGTTTATTTGACGGATCTGTTTTCTCGGCCGCTGGCGGCGTTACAAGCGACGGTGAAGCCACATTAGCTTTAATAGATATAACGTCTAATCTTTCCAGTGACACGCTGACGCTGGAAAGCGTTGGCCGCGCTTCAAGCAAGGCCACAACGTCTGGCACGGAAAGCTGTTCCTGTCCCTTTAGCCGTAGCTCTAATTCGCCATCGCGCAAGGCAGCCCGTTGAATTCCAAGATCTGATTGTCCAACAACCTCCGCGATACTGCCAAGCCCTGCCAATACAGTTCCGTTATCCCCGAGTTGCCGATATTTTTGAATATAACTCATATTGGCAAGCGCGCGGCGCCTTTGGCTTTGAATTTGCTCGGTCTCCAGACGTAATGCCGCGCTTTGGGTATCCACCCGTTGCAAGACCACTGTTTCGCGGGCGTATTGAGCCCCAAAGTACAAAGCCGAACACCCGAAGGCTGTGGCTGCGACGCCTGCTATGTTTACGGGGGACAGCACATGCATTAACCGCTCTCGATCAATATCAAATACAGGTAAATCGTTTCGCCAAGGCACCTGCACCGCTGCAGGCATGGGAAAATCAAGTATACCTAACGACTCCTGCGCCGCTCGGATAAACCCGTCCCAGTCTGTCTCTTGCGGAACTTTAAGCCACCACCGGCTTGCGACGAGGTTCTGCTCGCGCCAAATTTGCCCTTCAAAACCCGACAAACCGCTGACGAGCCTTGCCCCATTGTCAAGTGGAAGCTGTGCCAAGGTCTCGGGCAGATAACGTCCGGGATGCTGAGTTGATGTAGGATATCCCCAAATTCCTGCCATAACAACGTCGCCGGTCACAGGGGGACTACCAGATTCAGAGGCGGACCCAGATTTATCAGGGACTACCAAGGCGCCATCTTGATCCGGTAAAGCTTCGTTACGCGCTTTTAAAAGAGCGGCCGCTTTTGCCTCTCGGCCGCCTCCAGCCAAACGTACACGCCGAAACGCACAGCTTCCGCGCGGGACGACGCAAATGCCTTGACCAATTAAGGCTGGCTTTCGCAGGGTTTGGCTCTGACCCGCCGTATTAAGGGCGAACAGATGTGGCGTGAACAACATCTTCTAACTCGTTTCGTATTAAGGCCGGATTATTTGACCGTGTAACCTGCGGACGCAAGATTGTTTTATCCACGTCACGTCCTGTTGATGCCCTTATATTTTTTTCGACGTCGATGTCTAGCACAGTGCTATCATAAACCCAACGCCGGTAAAAAGGTTGCTCCGCAGACGTGACTGTTTGCCTGAGCTCAACAACCCTTTTGTCATAGCGGCCATCCGAGCGCGGCGCCCAAATTTTTAGCCGAACACGCGAGCTTGGCTCTGTTCTGTTCAGCCCTAAACGCGTCACGATATCAAACTCAGATGTTCCAGTTTCAGCGTTATTGTCTTCAAATCCTAATATGCTTTTTTCCTCTGTTCCGCCTGCGAAAGATATTCGAAACCCCTCGGGTGTTTCAATAGTCGTCATATCTTTGAGAAATGTAATGTCTAGACGCGGTAAAACTTGGGCCCAATCCATAACGAAAGCAAGTTCACCATAGCTGCGCAGTGGTGAATTCGTAGGCGACAGCATGTTTTTGAATTTATAGTCAACAGCCTCGGCCCCATTCGGACGGCGTTCATTGTCGCTATCTATAAAATCTTGCAGATTCACGACCAGCTTGCGGGCTTCGCTATTGCTAACCCCAGCGGCTTTAAGAATGTTCAATAGCAGAGGGGACCCTGCATTATTAATTGAAAGAACGCCTGTTAAATCTTGTAGGCCGATAAAAGCCGTGCTGTCTGATGTCTCATATTTTCGTACCCCGCCATTCACAGGCCAAATATTAGGCTCAAACTTTGCGGCTTCGTCTGCCGTCATGACGGATTTGCCGTCCGCTGCCATGAAACCATAGTCCCAAACAATTGGACTCTGGGGGGATAAGTCATATCCGCCCTTCACTGGATTTCCGGTCAAGACTGAAAATGTTGTGGCCGCTTCTGCGCTTCGTAAAACCCGTTCTGATCGCGATCTCTCTTGCATGTCCAATATGGCTCTATTGGCGCTCTGAAGACGTTGAGCCGCAATCGTGGCCGCAATCGCGAGGATGGCAATAACAACCAAAACATAAGGCAAGACGAAACCTGCGTCCTGCGCGGGGTGGGCGTGATTATGAGATTTATCTTTCGGTCGTTGCATCATAACCCTTTGATGGGATCATAGCGCCCCGGGAGCGCGTGTGAGCGGCTTACCGTGCCGGACCAAATCACGAACTCATCGTCCGCGCTAAGCCGAATGGCAATTGGCAAGACGGGGTCTTGCGTGTAGAGAGCATCATCAAAGTATCCGCGAGTAGGTTTAGTGTCGGGCGGCCAGACATCGCGCCATTCATGGTCAACCCCCATGTAAGATAAGCGTGCGGCTGCAGGTAAAGCGCCCATCAAAACCCAGCCATCTACCCCGGCGTGTTTTGTGAGAGATTCGCCTTCAATGCCGCCTTGTGCGTCTTTCGCGCGGTAAATCAGAGCCGTGTTGCCGCCGTTCATCGTCTCCAGCGTGAGCGTGAACAAGACGGCTTGTTCCTGAACCAATGTCAATCCGCCAGTCGAGAGCCCTTGGAGCGCGCTTGGCGAGCCTTTGAATACGGTGTCCTCTTCTTCGGGCCAAGAGGGGACAAGGCCGTCAATTAAATGGGTCAGCGCCAGCCTATCCAGTCCGCCGCTGACGGTGCGCTCGCCCGCCGCGACAGCGCGTTCGGACAATCGCAGCATAGAGCTTGTGCTTTGAAACAAGGCGACAGAGGCAAGCGACATAATCGCGAGAGCGAATAGTGTTTCGAGAAGGGAAAACCCGGACTCGTTATGTGCCTTATCTATATGGTGCGCGCTCATCGCCTCTGTTTAGCAGTATGCGGCCCCTCGCGCCAAGGCCTTTAACATTACGGCTTTTTCAGTCACACACTTAAGCCGAAGGATTAAGCTTCAAGTTCAAGCAGAGGCTAATTTAAGATAGCGCGGCGGCAGCGGACAGCTCACCCCCGTCGGGCCGTGCATGCAGTAACCTTGCGGATTTTTCGCCAGATATTGCTGATGATAATCCTCAGCGGCGTAATAGGTCCCGAGGGGTTCAATCTGCGTCGTAATCGCAGGGGCGCCTTTGGCCTGATATGCGGTATCATATGCGCTGCGCATATCGCGGGCAATGTCCGCCTGCGCGTCACTATAGGTTAGAATAATCGAGCGGTATTGGCTCCCTACATCATTGCCTTGGCGGTCGCCTTGGGTGGGGTCATGGTTCTCAAAAAACACTTTCAATATCTGCGCATAGGAAATCACCTTGGGATCAAAGACAATATGACAAACCTCGCCGTGGCCCGTCGCGCCTGTGCAGACTGTCTTGTAATCTGGCACAGGGTCGCTTCCGCCAGCATAGCCAACGGATGTTGTATGCACGCCGTCCAGTTTCCACAAAATCCGCTCCGCGCCCCAAAAACATCCAAAGCCTAAGACGGCCTGTTCAAACCCTGCGGGGTAGCCGTCGAACATGTCCGAGTTATTGACGAAATGGGTGTGAGTGCCAGTCATAAGTTTTGTGTCAAACATGAAGCTATCCTTTAATTAAACCGCTAAATCAAATCTGCCAAAATATCGCCGAGCGCCTTTGCAAAACTCGCGGCTTGGTCATCTGTTCCGATATGGTCTTGGCGGATCTCAATTGCAAGATGACGGCATCCCCCAGACCCTTTACGAGAGGCGTGCACATCGATTGTGTAATTCAAATCATAGGCGGAATAGGGCTCATTTATGCGCGTATCAAAACCGGGGAGATGTTTTGCGGCTCCCGCCATAAAACCTTCCGCCGTGTCTGTGTCTTCTTTCACTAAAAGCGCCAAATCCATGGGCCGCCCCTGTGCGCTATCGGGCCCTGTGAGCGGCAGGGGCGTAAAACTATGCACTGACACGATCAGCGGGTCTTTATGCGCGCGCTTTAAATCCTCTACCGCTTTGGCAAGGCCGCCGTGATAGGGGGTGTAAAACTCGGCCATACGCACGGCGCGCTCCATCTCTGGCAGGTTCTCATTGCCGGGAATGAGCGTCCCGTCAGAGACTTCAGGGATAAGCCCCGGGCTGTTGGGGTCGCGGTTGGCATCAATCAGCAGGCGCGAAAATCCGCATATATGCCCCGCCGCCCCAAAGCGCTCACACAGCGCGCGTATAACCCCCTCTGTGCCAATATCCCACGCGATATGGCGGGTTAAATCCCCCCCCGTCAGGCCAAGGTCTTTGTACCGCGGCGCAATCACCTTTGACGCGTGATCGCCAAACACCAAAAGCGGTATATCAGAGGCGGCCGGGACGCTATGAAAAGCAGAGCTCATACTGCGCTCTTAACCCCGTGTGGGCCGGCTTACAACACCCTTAGGGGGTGCGGTGTTAACGCACATTAAGACTTATTTGATTGGTCTTTAATATAGGCGGCGTTATATTGTGCGCGGCGTCAATTTTTTTGGCGTCCCCTTATCCTTCCCCCCAATTTTAGGATGAGGGGGGACCAGTGCCACTTTCTATGGAGGCGTTGGTCCCTTTGAAGGGGCCCGCTCTCCCAAATTATCAAAAAATTCCCAAAAACTTATTAAGTAAACAATTGAATTTATTGCATTTTTTGTAAATCTTAACTCGCGTTAAGGCTTGTTTATCTTTGATTTAAATGTTTATAGCTAACAGAGGGGCAACAGCGGTTCTCTTATCGGTGTTACCCATTATCTCAAACTGACTATGCCCTCTTGCATAAGAGGGTCTTTTTTTGAGGGTGTCTCGCTATTTTTCAACCCGCATGAGCGTTCAGTCTGCGCTGAGCTCTGCATCGGGCGGAGCTGTGTAATCGCGCGGGTCTGCCTGTTTGAGGTTAAAAATATCATTGGCCAAATCGCAGGCGAGCTGACGGTCAATATGAAGCAGTTCGGCGACGCCGTCATTATCGGACTCGCTTAAATATGCCGTTAATCCCTCTCTATTTAAGATGTGCCTATTCCAGCCAAACTGAATGATATAGCTGAGGAATTCGGCTTGCAGCTCTTTCTCCTCCTCAAGGCTCGGCGCATAGCTTTTAAGAAAGCCGTCCAGCGTCACCCCCGTCTTGTCAGGCTCAGGCGGGTTTAGCTGTATATCGGAGAGGCGGGCCTCAAGCTGCGCTATTTTTATGCGCAGCTTGGCAATGGTGGCGCGGTCCGTTTCAGTCTTAGGGTTTCTGGGCATAAGGGTCTCGCATAATTAAATGAGGTAGGGGAGGGTGCTGACTGCCCATCGAGGGTGCAGCTAGGCCCGCGCATTCGCTTGGCGAATACGGGGGGCGAATACGTGTGAACATCCGTAGGGTCAGTCCCCTTGCCGGAGACCGTATGAGTAAAATGTTTCGCAAGGCTATAACCCTACGGCTTTGGTTTTATTGGACCCGCCGATTGTCTTTCAATGCGTGAAGCGTCCCCAGCGAATTGAAATTCAATTCGCAAGAGCGAAGCGCCTGTTCCGCTGACGGAACAGCTTGGCCCACTCTGAGCACTGGTCGATCACATCCAAGCCTCAGCGCATCCGTTCGTCGGCGGCGCGCCCAAGCCCAAAGGCCCCCCACCAACAGCTGACGAAGCGGTCTGTTCACGTGAGGTGCAGATTTAAAATACAGGAAGTGGTGAAGGCGGGGATTAAATGGTTTTGGCTTTGCAAAAACCATGAACGATAACGCGTTCAATTTCGTCAGAAATTGAGACAGTGTTTCGCGGGAAGGGTGTGGCTAGACTCTATTGCTCGTAAATAAACTCACCCGTTTCGAGGTGCACGCGATGCCAATGCGGATTGTGCTTTTCAATCAAATTGATTTTCCACTGCCGCCGCCAGTGTTTCATCGTTTTCTCGTGCTGTATCGCGTCCGCCATAGAGTCAAAGCCGTCGTCAAACCAAACAAGCCGCTTGATACCGTATCGCGACGTATGACTATTGGGATGCAACTCGCGGTGATGGTCAAATTCGCGCTGGCGTAAATCCGATGTCACGCCAATATAAGCCGTCCAAAAGGCTTTGACGCGAGGATATAAAC
>CAZFWZ010000058.1:0-17945 GCA_964522765.1 uncultured Caulobacterales bacterium
GCAAAAGTTAAGGCCGAAGCCGTTAGTAGTAAAGCAAGTGATGTGGCACGCATCGCAGTCTCCTTTAAGTTATTATTGTTTTTCGATATGGTATTCTTATCTTCACGTCAAGAATATTATTGAAAAACGATAAAAACCGCCACTGGGACGTGACGGCTTTGAATACGTAAACTATTCTGTGACCTTCGCTTTACGCGAAGGCGCTTCATTGCAAACCTGCCCTACTTTGAACTATTATAGCACGATTGCGGACACTAGGCGTCCTGTTTTGGCTTGGGCGCGGGGAGCCCCTTCCCGCCTTTACGGCCTTCGATTTTCAGCTTGGCTGGCGGTACAAATTTGAACGTGAGGTTCTCCTTCTTACGGTCCACGCCAACTTTCACGAGGCCGCCATTTTTCAGTTTGCCGAATAATATCTCATCCGCGAGTGGTTTTTTGATATATTCTTGAATAGTCCGAGAGAGCGGACGCGCGCCATAGCGTTTGTCATAGCCCGTCTTAGCGAGCCACGCATTGGCACCTTTGGACAGTTCAAATTCAATCTTGCGTTCAGTGAGTTGCGCCTCAAGCTGAATAACGAATTTATCGACAACCCGGGCGATATCGGCCTCACTCAGCGGCGCAAAGCTTACAATCGCGTCGAGGCGGTTACGAAACTCTGGCGTAAAAAGACGCTTGATAGCCTTATCACCTTCATCATCTTTAAGACCGCGTCCAAAGCCGATTTCCGCGCGCGCCGCATCTGCCGCGCCTGCATTAGTTGTCATAATAATGATGACATTACGGAAATCTATAGTTCGGCCATTCGTATCCGTCAGCGTGCCATTATCCATCATCTGCAAAAGAATATTATAGATATCAGGATGAGCTTTTTCAATCTCGTCAAGCAAGAGCACACAATGTGGATTTTGATTAACTTGATCCGTCAGCAGTCCGCCTTGATCATAGCCGACATATCCCGGAGGCGCGCCAATCAGGCGAGACACGGTATGGCGCTCCATATATTCCGACATATCAAAGCGAAGAAGCTCAAGCCCTTGCGTCATAGCAAGCTGCTTAGCCACTTCGGTTTTACCAACGCCTGTTGGGCCTGCAAAGAGATAGCTGCCAATCGGCTTATTAGGTTCACGCAGACCTGCGCGGGCAAGTTTAACTGCCGCCGCGACCTGTTCAATCGCCTTTTCTTGACCAAAAACCATGCGTTTCAAATCACCTTCGAGCGATTTAAGCGCTTTCTCATCATCTCGCGAAATAGACTTTGGCGGGATGCGTGCGATTTTAGAAATCACGAGTTCAATCTGTTCAATACCGATTTTTTTCTTGCGCTTATTCTCAGGCACAAGACGCGTGCGTGCGCCGGCTTCGTCAATAACGTCAATGGCTTTGTCAGGCAGCTTACGGTCAGTCACATGGCGAACGGATAAATCCACCGCGCCTTGGATGGCTTCGTCAGTATATTTAACTTTGTGAAACTCCTCAAAATAAGACTTAAGGCCCATGAGAATTTTCACCGCATCCTCAGGGGAAGGCTCGCTCACATCAACCTTATTAAATCGGCGCGCGAGTGCGCGGTCTTTTTCAAAATGCTGACGATATTCCTTATAGGTTGTTGACCCCATACAGCGAAGCTTACCACTTTGCAGCGCAGGCTTGAGCAGGTTGGAGGCATCCATCGCGCCACCCGACGTTGCGCCAGCGCCAATGATGGTATGAATTTCGTCAATAAATAGCACAGCATGCGGAAGCTCTTGTAGGCGCTCCATCACCGCTTTAAGGCGTTCCTCAAAATCGCCGCGGTAACGCGTACCCGCCAGAAGCGCGCCCATATCAAGCGAATATATCGTCGCGTCCGCTAACACATCTGGGACGTCGTCATTAATGATGCGGCGCGCAATACCTTCAGCAATAGCTGTTTTACCCACGCCAGGATCACCGACGAGAAGCGGGTTATTTTTACGGCGGCGCGAGAGCACCATGATGCAGCGCTCGACCTCGTTATCGCGGCCGATGAGCGGATCAATATCCCCCTCCATCGCCTTTTTATTTAAATCGACGCAATATTCCTCAAGCGGGTCTTTTTTCTTCTCAGCGCCCGGGCCGCCGGCGTCCTCGCCTGCGCCGCTAATGGGTTTAGTGACAGAACTTTCACCGTTCTTCGCGATACCATGGCTGATATAGTTGACCGCATCATAGCGCGTCATATCTCGCTCTTGTAGGAAGTAAACGGCGTGGGATTCGCGCTCAGCAAACAAAGCGACCAGCGCATTGGCACCTGTCACTTCTTCGCGGCCAGAACTTTGGACATGAATAACCGCGCGCTGTATAACGCGGTGAAACCCCGCCGTTGGACGGGCTTCTTCAAATTCTTCAACAATCAGGCTGGCCAAGTCTTCATCCAGATATTGCTGCACATCAGCGCGAAGCGCCTGGAGGTCTACATCACAGGCCTTAATCACAGCCTGCGCATCTGCATCATCTAGCAGCGCAAATAGAAGGTGCTCCAATGTCGCAAGCTCGTGCTTACGTTCCGATGCTATGGTCAGCGCGCGGTGGATTGTCTCTTCTAAAACAGGTGAAAATGAAGCCATTTTAATTTCCTTATTTACTCTCAATCAGGGCCTAAAATCTCTAATCGAGAGCTATATTTGGGGAGTGCCGCGAGCCTTTTCAAGCGGGCACTGCATTTACGCGTTTTCAGCCTACGCTTTTTCAAGCGTACACTGTAGGGGGTGCTGCGCGCGTTTGGCCGCGTTCATCACCTGAGTAACTTTGGTTTCAGCCACTTCAAAAGTAAATACGCCGCACACACCAATCCCGTTTTTGTGAACGGCCAGCATGATTGTTGTCGCTTCATCGGCGGTTTTGTTAAAAATTTTCATCAAGACGGACACAACAAATTCCATCGGCGTGTAATCATCATTCATAAGAAGCACACGATACATTGACGGCTTCTTGGTCTTAGGCCGAGTTTTAGTCGCGACGCCGCGCTCTGTACTGCCATCGCTATCGTCGTCACCAAACTCAGGCATGCTCATTATGAGCGCCCTGATATATTGTGAATCGGTCAATCGTTTCATGCACCTAAGCTAGGAAGTCTTTTCACAATTGAAAAGGGGGCAGTCGGCGCAAATAGACGCATAAGCTATGAAATCTGTGGGCGATTAGGGCCGAAAATATTGCAAAGTCTTAACGCGCATTAACTATAATGTAAGACAACCCGCGCTATGTCTCACATATGCGGGTTTTTCAGTATATTTTTGGCATTTTTGCCTTATTAATTTGGTCGGAATTGACCGTCTTTAGCACGGCGGCTTATGCGGCGATGGTAAACGAAACTCCGCAACTTCCGGAAGTCGACGGCAGATACGGGTCTATTGTTGTGGATGCCGATAGCCTCGATATCATCCATGCCCGCCAAATTGATGCCCAGCGCTATCCTGCTTCGCTGACGAAACTGATGACGCTTTATCTGACGTTTGATGCCCTCGATTCAGGACAACTCACTCTAAATCAAAAGCTGCCAGTGTCACGCAAGGCCCAAAACACGCCGCCTAGCAAAATAGGTGTGAAGATGGGACAGACGATAACAGTGGATAACGCCATTCAAGCTCTCGCCGTTAAAAGCGCCAATGATGTCGCCGTGGTGCTGGCGGAGGCCATAGGCGGAAGCGAGGCGCAATTTGCCGAAATGATGACAGCCAGCGCCGCCAGCCTAGGCATGGTGAAAACGCAATTTACAAACCCTCACGGTCTCCCTAGCCCTCTGCAGGTCACGACAGCCCGTGACATGGCCAAGCTTGCTATGGCGCATCTCAACAACCATCGCCGTTATTATCATTATTTCGGGCAAAAGAGTTTTCGCTACAAAGGCAAGACATATAAAAACACCAATGGCCTGCTGCACAGCCTCGAAGGCGTAGATGGATTTAAGACAGGTTACACACGCGCGTCTGGCTATAACTTGGTCATTTCGGCTCAGCGTGACGACCGGCGCATCATCGCGGTCGTGCTTGGCGGAGCCTCCAACAAAGCCCGCAACACCCATATGCAAGACCTTATCGAACGGAGCTTTGAAACACTTGGTGTGGAAACCGCTACCTCAACCGCGCCTATCCAAGTTGCGAGCACAAAGCGGAAGGTTGTTCGCGACGCCATACCATGGAAAACTCAAATCAAAAAATCCTCAGCTGTTGTGCCAACGGCTGTGCGGCTGCGCGGAAGAAATGCAGCCCCGGTCACGATTGTAACGAAAGGCCCGCCCATAACTGTTCAGTCGGCCGCGCTCGATAATGCTTGGGCCATACAAGTCGGCGCGTTTGCGAGCGAAGCGGCAGCTCAAGCACAAATTAAAGGTGTTGAGGTCATGGTCGGAGAAGGTGTTAAGCCCGCCATATTACCTGTCACGCAAAAAGGACGTGTCTTCTACCGCGCGCGCTTTACAGAACTCAGCTTTGAGCAAGCCCATAAAAAATGCCGCGCTTTAAGTGCCCTCAAAACAGGGTGCGCCGTCATTTCCCCGATAGGGCGATAAACCTACAGCGGTTAATTCACGCCTTTTGCGTGCGGCATACCGTTGAAAATAGGGTCAAGATATTTATCTTTATTGCCCGCTTCCCAGCCTCTCACATCTTTGATGCAAAATACAGCCGTTTCAGGTGCCTGACCGCTGCGCTTCGCCGCCGCCTCTTTACGCTCATAAGCGCGAAGCTCTGACATAGAACTTGCGCGCCCATTCACACATTCCATGACAACCGCGCGGGGCGTGGTATCTTGCACTTGGCTAAATTCAGACCGGTTATAGGCTTTATAGGCAACATTCACGCCGCCGCCATTCAGATATTTTACAAAGGTCATCCGGCGATATTCAGGATTATCTGACGCACCTGTTTCAATGAGAAGCATTGGGCTTCTGTCGCTAGATTGTGCCTGCGCGATAGGCGCTGCGCCTGCAATAATGGCTGTAAAAGCCGTGATTTTTACAAAATTTTGAACCCACATATCAAACTCCACTCAAATATTTGCGCTTATAAACGCTATTAAAGCAATTCTAATGCCATTTCACCTATGATTTGCAGTTCAAATCACGCACTAAAATACCGCTGCTTAGTTAAATGAGAGCTGAACAACGGCCAAATTAAGGCGTTAGAGATTTTGTTTTAAAGCGCTCACAAAGCTCGGCCCACATGATGTAAACAGCGCGAAACGGCTCGCGTGAAAGCAATGTCTATCAGAGCAAATTAGCCTCGGTCTCATCGCGGTGTTTTTTGAGATATTTCATAAAGGGGGTTCCGCCCGTGCCAACATCTGTGTCATTACCCGCAGCCGCTTTTTGTTGCTTATTGATATAGCTAGCCGCATATTCAAGATGGCGAGAGCGGAAATCTGCCACAGCTTGCACGTTGGCGTTATAGGCACCTGTAAGGCCCTTATGCCCAGCCTCTTGAACGAAAGCGCGCAATTTACTCGTTTCGCGCACATCATCAATAAACTGCCTATGGCTTGGCGGGCGATAAATATGGAGTTGGTCCAAAAATGCGCGTAGCGGGTCCGCCGCGTGACCAATCCCAAGAAGCGCATCCATACTCGGCACAATTGAGCTTTGCGATCCTGTTTGCCCACGAAACGCCTGAGCCTGCGTTCCAAAACGTTCAACCCCTTCATAAATTATGCCGCGCGGCAGCGCCGGGTTATCCTTCCAGCCATGGATATAGGGCCGTACGCGTTCAAAATAAACATAAGGGTCGCAGCGTTCAGGCATACGGTCAAATATGGTTTTCAAGTCATGCCAAACCAGTTTCATCTCCGAAAGCAATGTTTCAACACGGCCTTGATCTTCCGCCTCTACCGCCTCGCAAATCGGTTTCATGAGCGCTAACGCCGCCCCGGCCCGCGCTTCAATCGCAACATGAACCAGCACAAACCAGTTTTCATCCTGCCCGCCGAGAAAATTTTGAAGCATATAGATATTGGACAAATCAATCGGGCCATTGTCGTCAAGCCGTCCCCAATTATCCAGCACATAGCCGCTATAGGGCAGCAATGGCTGCTGTCCTAAACGGTCAGCAAGCGCGACCATTGGC
The DNA here is from genome assembly GCA_964522765.1 of uncultured Caulobacterales bacterium. Classification (GTDB taxonomy): domain Bacteria; phylum Pseudomonadota; class Alphaproteobacteria; order Caulobacterales; family Maricaulaceae; genus Fretibacter. The sequence continues at coordinate 6,081 of CAZFWZ010000058.1, forward strand.
AGAGCAAGGCAGCGCGGCAAAACTGTCGGCGCGTCGGGTTCACCCCAGACATAGGATTGTACCATGAAAGAGTAATGCACCATAGCCAGCCGTGCCTGCGGGTCGGTTAAGCCATCTATGTCAGCCAGCTCTACGTCAGGTAAATTTTCGCGAAGATAAGCGCGTACCGACCCGCTTGGCAAGATTTGCGGCAATCGCAGCGCTATATCTCTTGCCTCTGCTAAAACGCCTTTTAGGCCAACAGCGCTGGCATCGAACCGGCAGAGAAATCCGCGCTCGCGCGACATATCGTAATGCTCTAACGCCTTAATGGTCACATACATCTCCCTAGCAGTTATATAATTAGCGCAATTATACGCTTATTTAGGATACATATTCTTGCTTTTTACGCGACTTAAGCTCTATATTTGCAACATATGGCAGAAATGAACCTCATAAATGATCATATATTGCAAGAACTAGAAGCTGATGGGCGTATCAGTAATATAGATTTGGCCGCGCGAGTCGGGCTGTCACCCTCTGCCTGCCTACGCCGCGTGCAGGAGCTGGAACGCAAAGGCATTATAACGGGGTACCGCGCCGTGATTGACCGCAAAAAGCTAGGCGGCGCGGTTACGGTCTTTGTTATGGTTGGCCTGAACGCCCATTTAAAAAAAGATGCCCAAGCCTTTGAGCGCGCTATGGCCGCCGCCCCCGAAGTGCGCGAAGTTCATAATATAACGGGGTCCGTTGAATATTTACTGCGAGTCGAAGTTACAAATTTGGAAAGCTATAAACAGTTCCACGCCAACACACTCGGCGTCGTTGCGCAAGTGAGCAGCATCACCAGCTATATCACCCTCGCCTCGCCCAAGGATTTGCGAGCATAGTGACTTAGTGTAGCTCTCGCCTCTCAGCGCTTCTTTGCAATTTTGAGCTTGTCCTGTTTCGCCCGTTTTTTCGTCGACTCCTCAGAGCGCGTAAGCGCTTTGGCAATCGCTTTCAGCCCCATGCCTTTTTCGGCTAAAGTCTTCAACTTGTGAATTTCCGCAGGCGTCCAAGCTTGGCGGTGGCGTTCAAAACGGTCGGTCATAGGCAGGACTTTCTTCTGAGGTTAAGACGCTATAGCGCATATTGGCAGCATTCGTGATTAGAAAATGAAATTACGCGATTGGCCTCTTGCTATAGACTCTGACTCTGTTACCTCTTTGATAGGTATAGAATGAGTCAGTTACGTTATGTTAAAAATGTTTTTTAATCGCAAAAAAGAGAAAACTAACAAGGTCTCACTCGCTCTACATGAAACCGTATCAGGAGAAATGGTGGTTTCGCCGAGTATGGCTGAGCGTGAGCTTTCCACGCAAACATCACTAGATCTTAGACCGGGTGCTGGGCATTACCGCGCCTATGTCGGCCCGCCTAGACGATATGATTATATGGGGGCTACGCAATTTGCTTTATTATTTCATATGGGCCTGCGTGATCATCACCGTGTCTTGGATTTTGGCTGCGGCTCATTGCGCCTTGGACGATTGTTAATCCCATTTTTACGTGAATCTGGATATTTCGGCATAGACCCAAATGGCTGGTTGATAGAAGACGGATTAGCGCGGGAACTGGGTAATGACGCCGCAAAATTGAAAGCTCCAAAATTTTCGTACAATCAAGACTTTAACTGTAATGTCTTTGATCAAAGCTTTGATTTTGTAATTGCTCAATCAATATTGACGCATACAGGTGCCGATTTATTTGAAGCCTTTTTAAAGTCTGCAAAGGCTAGCCTTGCACCAGGCGGCGTTATTCTTTTCACGTATAATGGAGCGCTAGATAATAAAGTGCCGAATCGTGAAAACGGCTGGCATTATCCAGAATGCGTGGATTACACACCGCCGCAAGTAAATGCATTGGTTGAATCGTGTGGTTTGGTTGGGAGACGACTGCCATGGTTTCACCCGCGTTCAACTTGGCATGCCGCCGCATTAGACGAAGAACATCTTCCAAGCCAAACTGACTTAGAACATCTATCTGGCGCGGTCTTACGAGACGAACAATTTACTAAAAGCCTTGAGCCTATACACACGCGCATGGACGAACCGACTCCTAGATAAATTCAGCTGCCGCCACGTTTCAACCCATGTAAGCGACACTGACTTATCAGCTCACATCACGAAAAAAAGATTTGCTTGTTATCAACTCCTACTAAAAGCTTAAGGCAACAGGAGTTTACTATGAAAGTCTTATCAATTTTTCCCGTGCTGGCCTTATCGGTTTTAGCCTACACACAGCTAACTGCGAATGCGCAGTCATCAAACGCACCGCAAAATATCATTAAAGTGGCGGCGACGGCGCCCGCTAGCGCGCTCACTGTTGCCGAGCTTTTCACCTCTCAGGGCTGCTCGTCCTGTCCGCCGGCTGAACGTATGTTTGCGAAACTGGCGGAGCGCGATGACTTGCTTACACTCGAATGGCACGTCGATTATTGGGACCGTTTGGTCCATCATGGTTCAAGATGGAAAGACCCTTATTCAGATAAAGATTTCACAGAAAGACAAAGAGCCTATAACCGTTCACTTCGCGGTAAGAGCGCCGTTTATACGCCGCAAGCCATTGTGAATGGACATTTTGAAGGCGTGGGCAACCGTAAAGCTGAAGTATCTGATATGATAGAAAACGTGCCTGCCCTTACAGTCCCCGTTAGCATCACGGGCGACAAGATAACCGTCGGTCCGTCAGCTGATTCTGAGGACATATTGTTTCTTCGCCTTTTGGAACGCCACAAAACCGATGTAACAGGCGGCGAAAATAAAGGCAAAGCGCTTCACGGGCGAAATATTGTTTTAGACTCCGTCGTCATTGGACAAACTGGAACAGGATCTACCGAACTGGAGTTACCCGCTATTAAAGACGGCGAAACGTGCGCCGTTCTTGTTCAAACGCTGGATAATGATGTGGGGCCTATAATGGGCGCCGCAAAGTGCACATAGTCTCGCATAGCAGCTCTCAACCCAGCGGATAGATAGCCTTTATTTATCCGCAGGTGTTAGGCGCAGAATTTGGCTTTCAGTGGCGACATAGATAGCCCCGTCTGGCCCAGTGGTAACATCGCGAACGCGGCCTTCTTGCTGTAAGATAATCGCCTCAGTGACATAGTCACCGCCTTTAACGGTCATGAGCCGCAACTCTTCATAGGCCAGCGCGCCGGCAAGTAATTTGCCGTTCCATTCTGGGAATAGCGAGCCTTGATAGACATCAAGACCGCACACTGCGATGGACGGTGTCCATTGGCTGATGGGTTGAGCCATGCCTGGTTTTTGCGTAAATTCGGTTAGTATGGTGTCATTATAATTGATACCATAAGAAATTTCAGGCCAGCCATAATTCACGCCAGAGCGTATGATATTAAGCTCATCGCCACCCTTTGGGCCGTGTTCTGTTGACCATAAAACACCGCTCTGAGGGTGGATAATCAGCCCCTGCGGGTTGCGGTTCCCATAACTATAAATAGTTGGATAGGCATCAGGCGTATCCACAAAAGGGTTATCTTCGGGAATAGAGCCATCTCGATTAATGCGGTGCACTTTGCCATTGGGTTTTGTGATATCTTGGGCATCTTGCATAATGCCGCGATCCCCAATGGAGAAATATAGATACCCAGCCTTATCAAAGGTTATGCGAGAGCCGTAATGAAATCCCGTTTTGACATAGTCTTCATCTTTGGCTTGGAACAGCACTTCAATATTTGTCAGTTCAGTGCCGCTGAGCTTAGCGCGGATAACCTGCGTCATCGCTTCTTCTGACCCCGGCGTTTTAGGGTGAGAGAGCGAGAGGTAAACCCAGTCCTCTGCGGGCCAGTTAGGATCAAGGGTCACATCCATCAGCCCGCCTTGGCGCTCATCATAAACGTCTGGAACATTAGAAATAGCCGTGAGCGCACCGTCCTTATAAAGAAAAAGTCCTCCAGATTTTTGCGTAATAAGCGCGGTCTGCGGCGCGGTAAAAGCAATGCCCCAAGGCTCATCAAGATCATCAATCCAAGTTTCAATTTTAACACGGCTCGTCATATTGGGCACGTCAACGACAGGGGTGATAGCCACTGTCTCATTTACGGCAGCGGTAGTTGTCGTGACGGGCGGCGGCGCAGGCGTTTTTGGCGGCGCACCATCAATACAGGCGGCCAGCGCAGTTGAGGCCAAAGCGGTAAGAATAAAAGGACAGGAGCGAAGAATAAACTGTGTCATGGTGAATTTATTAACGTCCTTTCGTAAAAAGTCACGATGATTAAGCTAATTAAACTGATTTAGCGGCCAGCATTTGCAAGCCTCTAGGCCTCGCCGCCGCCGAAGCGTTCTGCCCATGCGGTGACGTCTTCGTCTTCGATCTTCGTAAACAGGACATCAGGCGCAGAAATTTCTAGGCCAACTGGCAAGGCGGTTAAGGCCTCTTCAACAGACCTGAAATTCCAAGTTCTGAATTGATCAGGTATATTCATTGCATCAAGAATTGTCTTCGCCGCATCAGGGATAATGGGCTGAGCTATAACACCAAAGAGTGCCACGAGATTAAGGCCCACACGCGTGCCAACCGCGGCTTGAGGAACATTAGTTTTATAATGCGTCCACGGGGCGGCCATTGTGAGATACTCATTCCCCGCCGCCCATATGGCACGGGTTTCGGCCATAGCTTTACGAAACTCGCGCGCTTCGTAATAACCGACCATTGCAGGCAGACGCGTTTCGAGTTCCTTGATGAGCCATGCTTCTGCCTCGCCAAATTCGCCGCCCTCGGGGACTTTGCCGTCAAATTTACCGACTGTATATTTGGTGATGCGGTTGACGAAATTCCCAAGCACATTTGCGAGATCAGAATTCACGGAGGCTTGAAACTCTTCCCATGTAAAGGCGGCGTCATTGCCCTCTGGCGCATTGGCCATAAGATGCCAACGCCAGTAATCAGACGGGGCGATATCAATGGCTTGATCCATAAACACGCCGCGCTTCTGGCTGGTTGAAAACTTGCCGCCATACCACGTCACCCAGTTAAAGGCCTTGAGCTGATCCACCAGCTTCCATGGCTCTCCGCTACCGATAATGGTGGTCGGGAATGACAGCGTATGAAAAGCAACATTATCTTTGCCCATAAACTGAACATATTGGACGTCGTCTGCACCCTTATCTATGCGCCACCAACTCTCCCAATCGCCTTTATTTTCTTTTGCATTTTCTTGGGCGGCCCAGTCTTGCGTCGCAGCGATATATTCAACGGGCGCATCGAACCAGACGTAAAACACTTTGCCTTCAAAACCATCGCGCACGCTGCCGTCAGCATTAGTGACTGGAATGCCCCATTTTAGGTCGCGCGTAATTGCGCGGTCACGTAGGCCTTCATCAAGCCATTTCATCGCAATGGATTTAGCAAGCGACGGCCAGCCTGTCGCGGCTTCCACCCAGTCTCTTAATTTCGGCGCCATATCAGACTGCTTGAGATAAAGGTGGTTGGTTTCGCGCACTTCGACGTCATGGCTTCCGCTGACAGAAGAATACGGGTTTATCAAATCAATCGGGTCGAGTAGCTTGCCGCAATTATCGCATTGATCCCCGCGCGCAGCCTCGAACTCGCAATTCGGGCATGTGCCTTCGACATAGCGATCAGGCAAAAAACGGCCATCGGCGTTGGAATAAACCTGCTGCGAAACACGTTCTTCGATAAGGCCATTGGCCTCTAGGACATGCGCAAAATGTTGCGTGAGTTCGTGATTACTCGGAGCTGAAGAGCGGCCAAAATAATCATAGGACAGCTTGAAATTATCGCCAGCTGCGCGCTGAGCCGCATGCATCTTCTCGCAATACTCCGCGACCTCTATGCCTTCGGCCTGCGCCGCAAGTTCAGCAGGCGTCCCGTGCTCATCAGTCGCGCAGATATAGAGCACGTCATGACCCAGAAGCCGCATAGCGCGCGCATAAACATCCGCTGGCAACATAGATCCCGCAAGGTTTCCAAGGTGCTTGACGCCGTTAATATACGGCAGGGCAGATGTGATGAGAATACGCGACATAGAGGCTCCAAAGCTATGGAAGCGTAATAACGCCTCATTGATTTAGTGCAAGGGTTTAGCCGCGGCCATTGGGAAGCATAGGGCTATTAATGATTGGCGCGAAAAACCGACCAGACGGTTTCTTCGGCGACACGTTCAAGTGCGATACGGCCCAAATGAGAATTACCTTGCTCGTTCAGTCCCGGTGACCAGACCGCAATAGACGCCACACCGGGTACAACCGCAAGGATACCGCCCCCCACGCCTGACTTGCCCGGGATACCGACGCGGTAAGCAAACTCGCCTGACCCATCATAATGGCCGCACATCATCATGAGAGCGAGGATCTGCCGTGTGCGTTCGCAGGAAATAATCATCTCTTGCGTGCCAGGATGGCGCCGCCCCGCACACATTAGATAACGCCCCGCATTCGCCAATTGGCGGCAGCTCATCGACAGCGCGCAAAAATTAAAATATGTGCCGAGCGTCTCTTCAACAGGGTGATGGATATTTTCAAATGCACGCATGTAATTACCAAGCGCGCGGTTCCCAAACCCCGTCTGCGCCTCACTCTTGGCCACGTCTTCATCAATAGAAATCGTCTCGTCATCCGCCACCTTACGCATGAAGCTTAAAAATTGATCAAGCACCTCTTTGGGACGATAATTGGCACGTAAAACATCAGCGACAACAATAGCGCCTGGATTGATAAATGGATTGCGCGGGATCCCCTGCTCTGACTCCAGCTGCACAATAGAATTAAAGGCGCTACCAGAAGGTTCGCGTCGAACGCGTTGCCAAAGCTTGTCGCCTACAGATTTTAAGGCCATGGTGAGCGAGAAGACTTTACTGATACTCTGAATAGAAAAGGTTTGGTCGGCATCTCCCGCGCAATAGCAGTTTCCTTCATAGTCAGTAATCGCTATACCAAATTGATCGGCGGGCACACAGGCCAAAGACGGAATGTAACTCGCGACAGTGCCGCGCTCGTCTTGCTTGGCCATATCTCTCGCAATATCATCAACGAGCGTTTGTAAATCGAGTGTGCTCATATTTAAGTATGCTCTTCTAAGACATTTAAGGCCGTTATCCTAAGCTATGACTTAAGCGCTAATGCGCCTGCGGCACAAGTGGGTTTTGCCTCGCCTTTTCTTGTCCTTATTTTTCTGCTATGAAATCTAAGCAGAGCGCATAAGCGCCGCATTTTAGGGGGAAAGACAAATACCAAAAATTTTCAACACAAGTTGGTTAGCTGTTCTACTTGCGACAATTGTTTTTTATCTCATCGGGTTCGCGGTTTACGGCTTTTTATTCCAAGATATCTGGCTCGCAGCGTCAGGAATGACCCTAGCCGAAACCGAAGCTATGGCCGCCGCGCAAGGGCCGATGATGTTTGTTTGGGGGCTGCTAATCACCCTCGCCCAAGCTCTAGGACTGTTATGGATTATCAATCTCGCGGGCGCAAAACGCCTGCCAGCGTGCCTGAAAATCGCGTTTTGGCTGTTCGTGATGATCGCGGCGCCGCTTCTAGCTTATGCCTGCCTTTATGGGGGATATAGCCTAGCTGGAATTTTGGTGGATTATGGCCATATACTTTTTGGCTATCTGGCCATGGCAGCGGTCTACGCCTTATTTAGAGGCAAAGACGCAGCCGCCTAGTGGCACGCCGCTGTCTACAATTTGGCCTGCTCTTTATAGGAACGGCCGCCGTGCTTATCGGATTAATGTTCGTCGGACTCGGGGTACAAAGAACGGCCTTGATCTTTAACGCCGTCCTTTCCATCGTCCATGACGGCGGAGCCATGAACGGCGTTGATAACCCCAACGCCGATAGCGAGCTCAGGTTTTATTCTGTAATCTGGATAGGCTACGGCATTGTTATGGTGCAGACCGCGCAGAACCTCACCCGTCATATGGCGCGGGTTCCATTTCTTTTACTGCTGTTTTTTGGCGGCGGGGTCGCTCGGCTCATCAGCTTGCTGACGGTTGGCGCGCCACATAGCCTGTTTATCCTGCTAATGGGAATAGAACTGATACTCCCCATCATACTTGGGGCCTGTTATTTGCGGGCTCGCAAATAAAAAACCGCCTCAAAGAGACGGTTTTTTAAAATCATTTAGTCGCGGCTTAAACTTCAACCGGAGCCGCCTCTGCGTTGCGCGCGTGGTCGACGGCGCCTTTTGCGCTCTCGTCGCGATCAACGAACTCGATGACAGCCATTGGCGCGTTGTCACCATAACGGAAGCCCGCTTTCATGATGCGAATATAGCCGCCAGGACGGTCTGCATAGCGTGGGCCGAGAACGTCAAAGAGCTTCTTGCCCATGTCTTTGTCGCGGATACGAGAAATCGCAAGACGACGTGAGTTGAGGTCGCCGCGCTTAGCCAGCGTCACAAGCTTTTCCACAATAGGGCGAAGCTCTTTTGCTTTTGGCAAAGTCGTAACGATCTGCTCATGCTCGATGAGCGCGCAGGACATATTTGCAAACATCGCCTTACGGTGGCTGTGCGTGCGGTTCAGTTTGCGGTGGGCCATTTTATGACGCATGGCTTAATCCTCTTATTCTATTCGGCCCGTATGAGGGCCCATTAAAACGGTTCAGACCTAAATGTGGTCGTCGTATTTCTTAGCAAGCTCTTCGATATTCTCTGGTGGCCAATTTGGCGCGTCCATACCAAGGTGCAGCCCCATAGCGGCCAGCACTTCTTTAATTTCGTTAAGCGACTTACGACCAAAGTTTGGTGTGCGGAGCATTTCAGCTTCGGATTTTTGGATAAGGTCGCCAATGTAAACGATATTGTCGTTCTTGAGGCAGTTAGCAGACCGCACAGAGAGTTCAAGCTCATCAACTTTACGCAGAAGCGCAGGGTTGAAATCAAGCTCTGGCTTGCTGTCATCGCGAGACGCATCTTCTGGATCGTCAAAGTTCACAAAGACTTGGAACTGATCTTGAAGGATACGCGCGGCAACCGCAATCGCGTCTTCTGGCGTTACAGCCCCGTTTGTTTCAATATCGATAAGCAGCTTATCATAATCAAGGACTTGGCCTTCGCGTGTATCTTCAACGCGGTAAGCCACGCGTTTCACAGGTGAGTAAAGCGCATCGATAGAGATCATGCCGATTGGCGCATCTTCTGGACGGCTATCCGCCGCAGCCACATAGCCTTTACCTGTTGTAATGGTCAGTTCCATGCGGATATCTGCGCCGACGTCGGCTGTACAGATAACATGGTCGGGGTTGAGGATTTCAACATCAGCTGTCTCTTCAATGTCAGCACCTGTAATAGGGCCCGCGCCGGTCTTCTTAAGAAGAAGACGCTTTGGACCTTCAGCGTGCATACGCACAGCAAGGCCTTTGAGATTTAAAACGATGTTTGTGACGTCTTCGAGCACACCCGGAATAGAGGTGAACTCATGCACGATACCATCAATTTGAACAGCTGAGACAGCTGAGCCTTGAAGCGATGACAGAAGCACGCGGCGAAGCGCGTTACCAAGTGTCATGCCAAAGCCGCGCTCTAGCGGTTCAGCAACAATCGTTGCATTACGAATCGGATCACGACCCGGCATAATTTCTGGGTTGATCGGGCGAATAAGCTCTTGCCAGTTTTTCTCAATCACGGTGTACCTCTAAGGTCAAAAGACGCTCCCGCCTGCAGGTCGGGTAGCGCCAAAAAATTGGGTCCTGCGCTAAGGGCGCAGGTGGGTGGTTAAACGCGGCGGCGTTTAGGTGGACGGCAGCCGTTATGCGGCATTGGTGTCACGTCACGAATGGTTGTCACTGTAAAGCCAGCAGCCGCCAAAGCGCGTACAGCAGATTCACGTCCAGAGCCTGGTCCGTTGACGTTGACTTCGATTGTTGTCATTCCGTGGTCCATCGCTTTTTTTGCAACATCCTCAGCCGCAACCTGCGCCGCATATGGCGTAGATTTACGTGAGCCTTTAAAGCCCATACCGCCAGCCGTCTGCCAAGCTACTGTGTTGCCTTGCTGATCTGTGACAGTAATCATTGTGTTATTAAATGTAGAGTTCACATGCGCAACGCCAGAAGTGATATTCTTCCGGTCGGCGCGGCGAACGCGGCCTGGTTCTTTAGCCATGTCTGGTCCTACTTCTTCTTACCGGCAATGGCCTTTGCAGGGCCTTTGCGAGTGCGGGCATTAGTATGTGTACGCTGACCACGAACGGGCAAGCCACGGCGATGACGAAGACCACGGTAGTTACCCATGTCCATCAAGCGCTTGATATTCTGGCTGCGCTCACGGCGAAGGTCACCTTCGACCACAAGGTCAGCGTCAATTGTTTCGCGGATTTGCAAGATTTCTTGGTCCGTCAGATCGTGAACGCGGCGCTCAGCAGCGATACCGACCTTCTCACAGATATGCAGTGACTTGGCGGGGCCAATTCCGAAAATATATGTTAGCGCGATAACTACGCGCTTATTCGTAGGGATATTTACACCCGCAATACGTGCCACAATCGGCCTCCTTCAAATTCTGTTCCGCGGTTAACATGTTAACCGCTAGGATGACTTGTTTCAGCCGCACGAAAGCAGCGGAATGTGAACAAACACCCGCGAAAGCGGTTCTTTAGTCCTTGCCCCCTACCACGTCAAGCGGGTTGGAGCCGTTTAATTAAGTTTTCATGCAGACTCTTGGTAGACTCTGCACCCGTATAGCTACACCCTTAAATTAAGAGAATAAACGCGCCCAAAAACCCTTCTTCACAGGCTGTCCATTACCATTATTGTCTAAAACACGAGCAATACTCTGAGAGACTTCGTCTGGTGTCGCCATACCGTCAATTTCCGTCAGTTTACCCTTCGCAGAATAGTAAGGCAGAAGCGGCGCCGTTTGTTCATTGTAGTTACCGAGGCGCACTTTGAACGATTCGGGATTATCGTCCTTGCGGCCCTCTTCTTCAAAGCGTTTCGTCACGCGGTTTAAAAGCGCCGTATCATCAACACATAGCCTTATGACCCCGTCCAGCGTTTTACCCCGCGAGGCAAGAACGTTGTCTAAAGCCTTGGCCTGAGGCACTGTGCGCGGAAAGCCGTCAAAGATAAAACCAGCAGCGTTCGGATTCATATCGAGCTGTTCTTCGATGAGCGCAATTACAATATCATCAGACACGAGATCGCCGCGGTCCATAATACCCGCAACCTTCTTCCCGAGTTCCGTGCCAGACTTGCGCGCCGCCCGCAGCATGTCACCCGTAGAGAGCTGCATGAGACTACGGTTCTCGACGAGGCGCTTAGCTTGCGTTCCCTTACCCGCAGCGGGCGGTCCAAAAAGTATAATATTCATCCTATTCCCCGCTGGGTTATTTCTTGCGTCGACGCATTTTGGACTTCTTAATGAGCCCCTCATATTGGTGAGCAATCAAATGTGATTGAATTTGCGCCACTGTATCCAGTGTCACTGACACCATAATCAACAGGCTCATACCACCAATAAGCATAGCAACAGATGGCGGAATTTGTTTGTTCTGCGAAATAATATATTCTGGCAGCACACAAACAAAGGCCACATAGAGCGCGCCAATAAAGGTCAGGCGAGACAGAACGTAAGTCAGATATTCCGCTGTACGCGCGCCGGGACGTATACCTGGAAGGAAACCTCCGTTCTTGCGAAGATTGTCGGCGACGTCTTCAGGCTTAAAGACATAGGGCACATAGAAGTAGCAGAAAAAGATAATCAAAACGCCGTATAGCGTGAGATAAATTGGCGAGCCGTAACCAATATAGGCGAGCATCGTTGTGAGCCATCCTGGACCGCCGCTTGCAAAAATAGACCCCGCCGTTGCAGGCAGCAAGAGAAGCGAGCTCGCAAAGATAGGCGGAATGACGCCAGCTG
>CAZFWZ010000059.1:0-17556 GCA_964522765.1 uncultured Caulobacterales bacterium
TTGCTACGCTGAGCAAAGGCACGGACGCGCCGGTCGTAAATGTTGACGGCAAGGCATATACAGCCAAACACGTCATCATGGCGACGGGAGCCCGCGCGCGCACTATCCCGCAGGCAGGCCTTGAGCCAGACGGAAAATTTATCTGGACCGCGCGTGAAGCCATGACGCCTGACGCCATGCCCAAGAAACTTCTCGTTATTGGCTCTGGCGCAATCGGTATGGAATTCGCAAGTTTTTACGATGCGTTCGGCGCGGATGTCACCGTCGTCGAAATGCTAGACCGTATTTTGCCCGCCGAGGATGCCGAGATATCAGGCCTTGCCCTCAAAGCTTTCGAGAAACGCGGCCTGACAATTAAAACCTCTACCCAAGTTAAATCTGTCACCAAAGGCGCAAGCGCTGTCAAAGCTGTTTTGTCAACGGACGGCAAAGACGAAACGCTTGAATTTGACCGCGTTATTCTTGCGATTGGGATTGTAGGCAATGTCGAGAAGATGGGTCTTGAAGAGCTTGGGGTTAAAATTGATCGCAGCCATATCACTGTCGATGAGTTTTCTTTTACAGGCGTGAAAGGGCTCTACGCGATTGGCGATGTCACAACGCCGCCGTGGCTTGCCCATAAAGCGTCACATGAAGGTATTATATGTATCGAGAAAATCGCCGGGCATAACCCGCATCCGCTTGACGCCAACTCTATTCCCGGATGCACCTATTGTCATCCGCAAGTCGCCAGTGTTGGCTATACAGAGGCTCAAGCCAAAGAGGCTGGATATGAGATTAAGGTTGGCCGCTTTCCCTTCATAGGTAACGGCAAAGCGATTGCACTCGGCGAGCCCGAGGGCCTTGTGAAAACAGTCTTTGATGCCAAGACAGGCGCGCTGTTGGGCGCGCACATGATTGGCGCAGAGGTGACAGAACTTATTCAAGGCTACACCGTGGCACAAAAGCTAGAGACCACGGAGCAAGATCTCATGGAAACAGTTTTCCCGCATCCGACGTTATCCGAAATGATGCACGAAGCTGTGCTCGATGCTTACGGCCAGACTATTCATATGTAGTCTGGGCCATACGTCGTCAGGGCTACTCTCTAGTCGATGAGCATCGTCGCACCGTCATACCGCGGTTTGCTTCGGCCAAAGCGGAGATATTCAGCGAAGGACTTTTTACATCCAAGCATGGGTTTCTCCACCCAATGCCAAGAGGCCATCGACGCTATTATCGTGAGAACTGAACAGTAAGCTATCATTTCCATCGGACCCATAGTTGGGAAGTAGTGGTTGAGTATTTGTAAAAACACCCAATGATAAATATAAATCCCGTAAGAAATGTCAGACACAGATTGTAACCAGTTAAGGCGTGGTAGCTTTATATACGCCGCCCAAAAGACGAAATAGGCGAGCATGATTGCAGTCGTGACTTCAAACACAGCCGTACCATTTGTCAGCATAGCTGCTGCTGTGACTAAGCCTAAACCCACAATATGAAAACGAAGGCGTTCGCGATAAGCAAACAGGGCTGCGCCTAATCCATAGCAGACGCCAAAGCGTAGAATAGCTTGCACTGTGGCCGGTAGATTTTCGAATTGTCCTGTCATTTTCGCGGCAATCCAGACTATAGACACGACAACGAATTGCGCTAATAACATCCATTTTTTGCGCATAAACCCTAAAGCAAATATGACGGCTGTCCCGATATAGGCCAGAACTTCATAGCGAAGCGTCCAGAGCGTGGCTGAGGCGAGGGTTTCATTATTGCCTGTGAAGGCTTGAGGTAATTCCATTTCTGTCTTGTAAAAAGACAAAACTTTGAGGGGCTGGGTCCAAACATCTGGGTGACCAAGATAAGCGCTGAGCGGAAGATTGGTCACGAAAGGGCCGACCAAAAACATCACAAACAGTACATGCACGATCAATGCAGGAAATATTCTCAAGATACGCGCAGAAGTAAATTCCACCATATCACCTCGATAAAGCATTGATTTTGTTACCAAAAAACCTGAGGCGATGAAGAACAAGTTTACGGCGAGATAGCTGAAAGTATACTCGTAAAACACATGGGGTTCGCCTTGCATATCACGGGCGCTGACAATGAATGCATGTCCAATCAGTACCATAAAGGCGAAGATAAAACGAAGCGGCGTGAAGAAGTTATCATGCCCATCGGAAATTTTGACCCATTTTAACATTCTACTATCCTTATTTGCGTGCTTATAAGCGTATAAGTTTAATTTAATGCAAAACTTGCGCCGAATAGGCGAGTGCGTTCAATTATGCGAAGCAGGCTTGCACTAAAAACGCTTGTTTTCAGAAGGTAAAAGCCCCATTTAAGCGCCATGACAGTGTTGATTGATAAACGCGGCGGAAATGCCGAAAAGCGGGTTCGCCACCCCGAGAAAGCTAATCGGCCAGAGACCGAGATGCTGCGTAAACCCGCATGGATACGTGTCAAAGCTCCGACATCTAAAGGCTATGCTGAGACTCGTAAAATCGTAAAAGACAAAGGCCTTGTGACTGTTTGCGAAGAAGCGGCGTGTCCGAATATCGGTGAATGCTGGGAAAAATCGCACGCGACATTCATGATTTTAGGCGAGATTTGCACCCGCGCTTGCGCCTTTTGTAATGTGTCTACAGGCATTCCGCAGCAAGTCGATGTTGATGAGCCGCGCAAAATCGGTGAAGCCGTCAAAGAAATGAAGTTGCAACATGTGGTGATTACCTCTGTTGACCGTGATGATTTGGCGGATGGCGGTGCGCAGCATTTTGTTGATGTTATCAATGCTATTCGTGAGGCGTCACCTAAAACAACCATTGAGATTTTGACGCCAGATTTTCTTCGAAAAGACGGCGCGACTGAAACCGTTATTGATGCGCGCCCTGATGTGTTTAACCATAACCTTGAAACTGTACCGCGCCTTTATTTGAAGATACGTCCCGGTGCACGTTACTTTCATTCACTACGCCTTTTGGAAAAAGTAAAGCAGCGCGACCCGAGCCAGTTTACAAAATCTGGCCTCATGGTTGGGCTTGGCGAAACCAAGCAAGAAGTCATGCAAGTCATGGATGATATGCGCAGTGCGGGAATTGATTTTCTGACGATTGGACAATATTTGCAGCCCACGCGTCGGCATGCTGCGGTCGACCGTTTCGTGACGCCTGAAGAATTTAAAGCCTATGAAACAATTGCCAAAGCCAAAGGTTTTCTGCTCGTTTCCGCTAGTCCTTTAACGCGTTCATCTTATCACGCCGACAGTGATTTTGCGAAACTGCAAGCGGCCCGCCATGATAAATTTAACGTCTAGTTTGGATTAAGTCATTGCCTGCTGCTTCTTTATTACAGCGTGTTCGTCATCGGCCAGATGACATTATGACACTTGTTGCAGATGTCGAAAACTATCCGCGCTTTATTAATCTCATTTCAGCGCTTCGCGTCACAAAGACAACCGAGTTATCGGACGCACATACACGGTTCGAAGCTGAGGCTGTGGTGGTTTATAAATTTATTTCAGAGACATTTCGGTCTATCGTTGAATTGCAAAGTGATAACCGGCGTATTTTGGTTAAGAAGGCTGATAAAGGCGGAGCCGTGAAGTCATTGGAAAATAATTGGACATTCCATGAGCTGTCAGACGGGTCTACTTTGGTGGATTTTGACGTTGATGTGCGTCTAAAAGCTTTTCCATTGGAAATGATACTGCGGGAAAAGTTTGATAAAGCCGCTCAGAAAATTATGTTTATGTTTATAGAATATGCGGGCGAGACGCTTGACATTATTGGTGATGAAAGTTTGGATTTAGAGACCGAAATTCAGCGACTAGGTCTCTCAAAAGCTCTTACGTCTTAAGCGTCTCTATGAGTGCCTTAAGTGCGACCAAGCATGTCATGTCGCGGACTTTGTTTCGCGATATATCTTTGAATAAATGATGAGCTGCCGTGACGCTTACCGTGTCATTTGTCTTGATCGCAAGCCCCATCCAAACAGTTCCTACAGGTTTGTCGTCTGATCCTCCTCCGGGGCCTGCTATGCCTGTGACGGATACAGCAATGTCGACGTCAAGGTTTTCTATTGCTCCGCGCGCCATGGCCTGCGCTATTTGCGCACTTACCGCGCCGTGCCGTTTTAACAGCTCAGGCGCGACCCCAAGCACTTTGCTTTTAATTCGGTTGTCATAGGCAATGATGCCGCCGTGAAAGACCGCGCTGGATCCTGGGATAGCTGTAAGGGCGGCGCCGATAAGACCGCCCGTGCAGCTCTCGGCAGTCCCGACTGTTTTGCCAGAGGCTATTCCAAGCCGCGTGACGTCAGCGGAGAGCTCAAAAATGTGCCTGAGCATGGCTTTGGGGTCAGGCGCCTCGTTCATTCGGGGAGCTTTACGCTTACAGCGGCTTGCGCGGCTAAGCCTTCGCCGCGTCCTGTAAACCCAAGTTTTTCTGTCGTTGTGGCTTTTACGCTCACTCGGGTCACGGGCAAGGTCAGCAATTGCGCGACCCGCGCGCGCATCGCCTCGCGGTGGGGTTTAATCTTAGGCTTTTCACAAATGAGCGTAATGTCGACATGTTCAATCTTCCCGCCGCGTTCTGTTACAGCGTCACGCGCGAATTCTAGAAACTTGTCAGAACTTGCGCCTTTCCATTGAGGGTCTGAAGGCGGGAAATGATCGCCAATATCGCCAAAACAAATCGTGCCAAGTAGGGCATCCGTTAATGCGTGAAGACCTGCGTCCGCGTCGCTATGGCCAAGTAGCGTATAACCGCACTCAATCGGAACGCCGCAGAGCCATAATATATCGCCCTTTGCATATCGGTGTACATCATAGCCTGTGCCGACGGCTGTATAGGTGGAAACTGTCATGTTCTCGCTCATGATATCTCGTTTAGCGCGCTCGAAATCACTTTCATAGGTGAGTTTATAATTTGAGAGTAATCCCTCAACCGCTGCAATGGAAAGTCCGGCTGATTTTGCAACGGCAATATCATCGGCTAGGCTTGCGCCTCTCCCAAGGGCAGAAAAGGCTGCGGTGATTTTATTGTAATGGAACGCCTGGGGTGTTTGTACCGCTCGTAACCCTGCCCGCTCAACATCGCCGCCAATCTGGCCATCAAAAGACTTAACGGCATCGGATAACGGCAAGACGGGCACCGCCGCGTCATGGGTCTTAAGAGCGTCTATGAGCTTAGACATAAGGTCTGAACTGACGAAAGGCCGCGCAGCGTCGTGGATGAGAACATAATCGGGCGCGATATCTGAAAGCGCGTTTAGCCCGGCTTTGACAGACTCCGTTCGGCTTGCGCCGCCTATTGTAAAGCGAATATCATAATGCGCTAAAACCTCTTTGGCTTTTTCGTCGCCTAGGGCAATCACCACGACTGTATCCTGTATAAGTCCCGCGGTGAGTGTAGCGGCAACCGTACGCTCGAGAACTGTCTGGCCGCCAAGGATTCGATATTGCTTAGGTATATCGCCCCCGACGCGTGCACCTTTACCTGCAGCGACTAAAATTTGTGCAATTTTTGCCAAAATATCAATCTTTCCATGCTGAAATATTGTGCAGCGCCTTAAAACCGCCTATGCAGCGAACATGAACCTTCCGCTCCATATCGGCAAGCATAGATTAGATTCTCGCGTCCTTGTTGCGCCTATGTCGGGCGTCACGGACTTGCCTTTTCGCCGTATTTTGCAGCGTTTTAAACCCGGTATGGTCGTCAGCGAAATGGTGGTCAGCGAAGGCTTTGCACGCGGCACAGGTGAGGCGGCAGAACGCAGCGCAGGTGCAGGTGAAATTGACCCACTCGTCATTCAGCTTGTGGGGCGTGACCCTTATTGGATGAGAGAAGGGGCACGGCATGCCGAGGCGGCTGGGGCGCATATTGTGGATATTAACATGGGATGCCCCGCCCGAAAAGTTGTTGGCGGCCAATCCGGTTCAGCGCTTATGCGAGAACCTGAACTCGCTATGGACATTATCGAAGGCGTTTTAGAAGGCACCGTCAAGCCCGTGACACTTAAAATGCGCCTGGGTTGGGACCACGATAGTTTGAACGCGGCGGAGATTGGACGCAGGGCGGTTGACCTTGGTGTGTGCATGCTCACGGTTCATGGACGTACGCGCTGCCAGTTTTACGAAGGCGAGGCGGATTGGACGCAGGTGGGCGAAACTGTGAGAGCCGTTGATGCACCGGTCTTTGTCAATGGCGATATAATTACAGGAGATGACGCCATACTTGCGCTTGAGCAATCTGGCGCAGCGGGCGTAATGGTGGGCCGCGGCCTCGTCGGACGGCCATGGCGGCTGCGCGAGATTATTGCGGCCGTAGAAGGCCTTTCAAAACCTGAGCCGCTTTCTGCGCAAGACATGGCAAAAGCCGCGCGAGATCATTATCAATTTACTTTGGATTTCTACCCTCCGCGAAAAGGTTTGCGTGTCGCCCGCAAACATGTGGCGGGGTATATAGACCACGCACCACATTTATCTGATAATCAGAAAAACGCGATACGCGGCGAGTTGTGCCGCACTGAAGACACAAGCCGCGTCTTACAAGGTTTGGACGATATTTTTCTTCGCCCGCACAAGCTGGATATTGCCGCATGATTGGCGAGTTTACTCCAGATAATCTGGCTGAAGATTTACCGACGCCCGTTTTTATTTTTGGGAGTCCGCAATTGGATATTCGCTGGGTGAACCCCGCGGCTGAGGAATGGCTTGGATATTCTGCAGGAGCCCTAATGGGCAACATTTTTGAGAAATATATTCGTTCATCTGAAGACATTAAAGCGGCCGCAATTCGCTGTCTTGAGAGTGAAACAGTTATTTCCCTTCGGCGTTTTGTTATACTTCGAACTGATTATCCAGATCAAAGATGCCACCTAACCTTGTTCTTAACCCATGGCCGGATTGGCATGCTTGTATCGCTTCTTGCGACGCAGCCAAATGAAACAAATACAAACACAAATGAACTTGCCGTATCGGCACTGGGGCGAATGCTAGCTCACGAAATAAAAAACCCATTAGCGGGTATCGGCGGGGCGGCGCAGTTGCTGCGCGATGATGTGCAGTCCGAAGAAGGCTTAGCCCTCATCACATTAATCGGGTCTGAAATCGACCGAATTCGGCGTCTTACCGACCGAATGGAAACACTGGGTGATCGTGATCCTGAAAACGTTGGGCTGGTGAATATTCACGAGGTCTTGAGGGATGCCCGTAAATTGATTCAGTCATCTGGTAATACCCGTGTCGTATTTACTGAAAACTATGACCCCTCACTTCCAGAAACACTTGGAGACCGTGATACACTTATGCAGGCCATTTTAAACATCATTAAAAATGCTAGCGAAGCTATTGAAATATCAGGTGAAAATGGAGAAATAATTCTTGAAACAGCTTTCCGAACGGGTGTGTCTCGAAAAGGGGATTTGGGTGAAAAGTTACAAAGCCTCCCTATAGAAATTCGTATTGTGGATAATGGTCCAGGTATTCCGCCTTCCATTCGCGATCAAATTTTCCAACCCTTTGTTACGAATAAACCTTCGGGCCAAGGCTTAGGCTTGGCGCTTGTGGCAAAAGTTGCGGCAGCTCATGGCGGGCTTGTCGAAGTGCGCTCCCGCCCTGAAAAAACTGTCTTTTCAATCCTCCTCCCAATGTTGACGGAAAAAGGTCATACTTAAATGAAATACGAAATTTTACTTGCCGATGATGATGATAGCGTCCGCCTTGTGTTGTCCAAAGCTCTGACACGTGCGGGTCATACAGTTAAGGCAACTGATAATGCTGAAACGCTTGTACGCTGGGCTGTCGCAGGGCAGGGCGATATCGTTATAACAGATGTTATGATGTCAGGCCGTGAAGTTTTTGAACGTCTCCCAGAAGTGGCCGAGACGCGTCCACAAATGCCTGTGATTGTTATTAGTGCCAATAATACCGTCAATACGGCTCTTAAATCTGGCGAGCATAAGGTCTTTGAATATATCCCTAAGCCTTTTGACCTTGAAGACGTTACGAATGCCGTCGCGCGTGCAGGCCAAAGCGTGAATCCAAGGAAGACGCGCACGAGTGCCGAGCTAGGAAAATTGCCAATGATTGGCCGCAGCGCGGCGATGCAGCCTGTCTACCGCGCTGTGTCGCGATTTGCGTCTGGCGATTTACCCGTACTTATTTCGGGTTCCGTCGGGACAGGGAAGGATCTCGTGGCGCGCTTGCTGCATGACGGAGGGCCGCGCCGCGCCCGGCCTTTTCTGCGGAACACTGATTTTTCCAATACGTCACTGACATTGCAAAAGGTCAATGGCGGCGATATTTACATTGACGAAATTGCCGAACTCTCTCCCCATCAGCAAGAGGGTTTATTAGAAGTGATGACGGAAGCAGAATATATTCCTGTGACCAACCGCCCGCGTGTTCTGTCTGCGACGCGTAAAGATTTGAGGCGCTTGGCTGCGGCGGGTAAGTTTCGAGACGACCTGCTTTTTCGTATAAACGTCGCAGAGATACGTATTCCAAATCTTAGCGAACGCGACCGAGATACTTATGAGCTTTCTGAGAGTTTTCTGTCGCAAAGCTCACCGGGTCAAAATCGTAGGTTTGAGAGCGAAGCCCTCGATGTGCTTCATCGCCATAGTTGGGACGGGAATGTCCGTGAACTTGAGAATCTCGTAAGGCGTTTGTCTGTGCTTTATTCTGATGACGTCATTACTGCGGATATGGTGCTGCAAGAGTTTTCAAAGGATATTGTCTCAAATGCTCTCCCTGAAGATAGGCAAAAACTGACAGGAATACTTGAGGATGCCTGTCGGCAACTCCTAAATTCACCTAACGTTGAGGACGGGGACGCCTCTCATTATCAAGCGGCATTGTCTTGGGTGGAACGCCCTCTCATTGTTGAAGCGTTAAGACTTACGGGTGGAAACAGAGCGAAGGCCGCTGATAAGTTAGGCATTCATCGAAACACACTTCGAACGCGTCTAAAAACACTCAATATAGACTAACATATTTACGCCTCTCGACTTACGCCATTGTAACGTGAGATTTTGTCGAAAGTGTTGATTTATTGCAACAGTGCGTTAAACAGGTAACAGTTTGCGCAGATAATCCTGTGCGTCACGCCTGAGCAAAATGGTTGAGATCGCAAATACAGTTGCATCGACAGGGCACGCTAAGCCTAAAAAACGTGTTGAGAAACAGGCTTTGATACCCGATTCTGCACCCGCATTCGCTGAGCGTGCAAAGGCGCCTGCTTTTGACCGTTTGAAAAACCCGCCGCGATTGGCATCTAATGCCTTGTTCGGGCTTTTATTTACGATTTCGGCGTCTTTGATTGTCATCGGGGATTTCTTTGCCTTATCCGGCGATGCTGAACGGACAGTTCAGGCCTTACCTATCCTTCAGTTTAACCTTATATTACTTGCCATAATTGCCGTGATAGTTGGACGGCACCTCTGGACCATTTTATTTTCTGGTAAAAGCCGCCGCTCTGCTCCACTTTTACACCGCCGCTTTGTATTGGTTTTTTCGCTTGCCGCGCTGATACCTGCAATATTGGTAGGTGCTTTTTCTACAACTTTGATCAGCCGCAATATCAATGAAGTCTTCGGCGGCTCAAACCGCGTTTACATGGAAGAAGCGCGGACGTTTCTAGATAGCTACCTCGCTGATGAACGCAACGCGCTCATTCGCGATGTTGGTACATTGAAAAGACGTTTAAACGCGTCCCCCGCTTTGCTGGAAAACCGCGTGACTAATACGGCTCACCTCGGTGTGGAACGGCTTAGCCTAGGCTTGGATGAAGTGTTCTTGATGACGCGCGACGGTATGACTTTGATGCGTTCGCAAAGCGACCGAGCGCCGGATATGCAAGTGCCGGTGCGATCTGCATTTAACGCGGTAACTAATGGCGAAATGGCCTTTAGCCAACGTGACGATATCAATTATCTCGCAGTTCTAACTGAGCTTGAAAATTTTGCAGGTGTATATCTTTATTCGGGACGTCATCTGCGTTCAAACAGTCAAGTGCTGTCGTCTATCTCGGGTATTGATGAATCAGAAAAAGCGCTGGAGCGCTATATTGCCGATCAAAAACGTATTGAACGTGTTTTTATTCTGACCTTTTTTGAAACCGTACTTATAATTTTAACAGCCGCAATCTGGCTTGGAATTATGCTCGCTAATCGCATTATTGATCCATTAGGGCGATTGGTTGAAGCGGCAGAACAAGTCCGTGATGGTGACTTAAGCGCTCGCGTAAATGTTCAGCAGGATTGGGGTGAAATGAGTGACCTTGGCTCTGCCTTTAACCGCATGACGCGGCAACTTTCTAGTCAGCGTGATGAGCTCGTTCGCGAACATGATATTTCTGAACAAAGGCGTCAGTTCTCTGAAGCCGTCCTGTCGGGGGTACGGGCAGGTGTTATTGGCTTGTCCCAAGAAGGCCGTATTACGCTAGTAAATGATTCAGCGGTTCGTTTGCTCGGCATGGGGTCTGAGATTATGCTTGGACAGCCTGTGGAGACGACCCTTCCTGAATTTTCTGACGCGTTTCAATCCGCCCGTGAAGATGTTCTCAATACTGCAGAAGATCAGGTGAGTTTTGAGACACTCAATGGATCGCGCATTTTTGATTTGCGAGTCTCGGCCTATCTAGGCGCTCGAAAGGATACAGGTTGGGTGTTGACCTTTGACGATATGACCCGTCTTGTTGCCGCGCAGCGCCATTCTGCCTGGAGAGAAGTCGCGCGCCGTATCGCTCATGAAATCAAAAATCCATTGACCCCGATACAATTGTCAGCCGAACGTTTGCAGCGCAAATACTCTGATAAAGGCCTATCTGATCAGGATGTATTTGATAACTGTACCCAGACGATTATTCGCCAAGTAGGCAGTCTTGAGCGCATGGTAGACGAGTTTTCTGCGTTTGCTCGCATGCCCGCTCCAGAATTTTCCCGCGTGGACCTTCGTCAATTATTGGATGATGTTGTCTTTGAACAGCGCGTCGCTTTTCCAAGTGTTCAATTTAGTTTTGGGCGTCCTGCACAAGCCGCTGACGTGTTTTGTGACGAACGCCTGATTTCCCAAGCCTTGGCTAATGTTATCAAAAATGCGAGCGAATCCATTGCTCGCCGCAAAGACAGTGACACAGGGTCTTCTCAAGAAGGCCTTATTGGTATTTCAGTTATTTCAGTTGATGGTTTTTATCAACTTCACTTCGTCGATAATGGCTCGGGCTGGCCGCTAGCTGATAAAGAACGTCTTTTAGAACCCTACGTTACGACGCGAGAAACGGGTACAGGTCTTGGCCTCGCCATTGTTCAGCGTGTTGCTGAAGATCATGGCGGGTATATTCAGTTGACGGACCGATTTGATGGTCAAAGTGGTGCCGAGTTTGTTTTCTGTCTTCCTCATGCGGATCATCTCAAGACGCCAGATACGAATCCCCCTTTAAATTACGAAAGTAACGATAATGAAATATGATATTTTAATCGTCGAAGATGAAGCCGATATTCGAGATATGATAGCGGGGATTCTAGAAGATGAAGGTTATCAGGTTCGTCAAGCCGCAACATCCGAGGCGGCTTTGGACGCTGTAAAAGCCCGCGTGCCTAACTTAGTTGTTCTTGATGTTTGGCTTAAGGGCAGTTCAATGGACGGGATTGAACTTTTAGACCGTCTCAAGATTAACTCACCCAATCTACCAGTTATTGTCATTTCTGGTCATGGTACAGTGGAGACGGCTGTGTCAGCTATTCGTAAGGGGGCTTTTGACTATATTGTGAAGCCTTTTAAGGCTGCAAAATTACTTATAACAGTGTCGCGCGCGCTAGAGAATGCAAGATTGCGTCAAGAAAATGAAGACTTAAAAGGGCGGGCTACAAGTGATAATCAACTTGTGGGACGATCTCCGCTCGTGGCTCAACTTCGTCAGAAGATATCGCGTATTGCCCCCACGAATAGCCGGGTGTTGATTTCGGGGCCAAGCGGTTCAGGCAAGGAGTTAATTGCAAGATTACTCCACGGTGAATCTAATAGAGCGCGCGGCCCATTTAAGGCCGTAAACGCTGCGTCTATGGTACCTGAGCGTGTTGAGGAAGAATTATTTGGGTCTATTACAGATGACGGACAAACTAAGACGGGCCTCTTAGAAAAGGCACATAATGGCACTCTTTATTTAGACGAAGTCGCGGATATGCCTATGGAAACACAAGGTAAACTTCTGCGGCTTCTTGTCGAGCAACGCTTTCAACGGGTTGGCGACACCGATGATGTGCAGGTAGATGTCAGAGTGATTACCTCGACCTCGCGCGACCTCGAAAAAGAAGCACAGCTCGGGCGTTTTCGTGAGGACCTTTTTCATCGCCTGAATGTTATGCCGCTTGAGGCGCCTCCGCTCGCGACACGAAGAGAAGATATTCCTGACCTGGTAAATCATTTTATTGAACGCCTCGCAGCCTCAACTGGACTTCCAGCGCGCGAAATCGGAGAGGACGCCATGGCCGCACTTCAGGCGCATGATTGGCCCGGTAATGTCCGCCAACTTAGGAATAATGTCGAACGTTTGTTGATTTTGGCCACTGGGGATCCCCTTCAGCCAATTACGCTCAAAACACTTCCGCCTGAAGTCAGCGTTGTCCGCGGCGGCGGAAGCGGTTCTGAAAATGAGAAGATTATCGCTATGCCGCTTCGTGATGCGCGCGAACATTTTGAACGGGAATATCTCCAAGCCCAAATTGAGCGCTTTGATGGTAATATATCCCGCACGGCGTCATTTGTTGGGATGGAGCGCTCTGCTTTGCACAGAAAGTTGAAGTCTCTTGGCGTTAATGCCAATAGTCGAGATAGCAATTAGAGTCGGTGTGTCAAATTTATGTTCCCGCCGTAAGAGGGTCTTAGCATGAGAGTTATCATTTGCGGCGCTGGCCGTGTCGGAAAAGGGATTGCATCACGCCTCGCAGCGGAAGGCAATACAGTCACGGTTGTCGACTTGTCCCCTGAGCTTATTCGCGAAATTACGACTGAGCTGGATGTTCGCGGCCTCGTGGGGCATGGGGCCTATCCAGACATGCTCGCACGTGCGGGAGCGGAGAGCGCGGAAATGATAATAGCTGTGACCTATTCGGACGAGGTGAATATGATGGCGTGTCAGATCGCTCATTCCTTGTTCAGCGTACCGACTAAGGTCGCGCGAGTGCGGGCGCAGAATTATCTGGCAAGTGAATGGAATGATTTATTTTCAACTGACAATTTACCGATTGATGTTGTTATCTCGCCTGAAGTCGAAATTGGTAAATCAATCCTACGGCGCCTCAATACGCCCGGTGCATTTGACGTTGTACCTTTTGCGGATGGACGTGTGTCTATGCTTGGGATTCGTATTACCGAAGACACCCCTATTATCAATACACCTCTTCACCAAATTACAGATCTCTTTCCTGGGCTTCATTCCGTTGTCGTCGGGATTAAACGTGACGGCGAAATTTTTGCCCCAAGTGACGATGATACGCTCAATCCAGAGGATGAAGCCTATGTCATAACATTGGCTGAACATAGTACGCGGCTACTTGAGATTATCGGAAACACAAACCAAAAGGCGCGCCAAATTGTGATTATTGGCGGCGGTAACATCGGAGCTTATGTCGCGGGTGAGCTTGAGAAAATAGCTGGAGTGAGAGTGCGTGTTATCGAACGCAATAAAGCCCGAGCTGAAAAGGCCGCTGAGAAACTTCGCAAAACCGTCATTCTTAATGGCGACGCCATGGATGCAGATATCCAAGAAGAAGCCGGTGTGGCCACTGCTGAACTTGTAGTTTGCTTAACTGACGACGATAAGACCAACCTTCTTTCTGCTGTATTGGCGAAAAAGACAGGTGCGCGCCGCACTGTCGCCTTGGTCAATGAAGTCTCTATGCAAAAGGTAAGAACGGAGCTGGGGGTTGATTTGATTATTGATCCACGCGCTACGACTGTTTCTTCAATTTTGCGGCATGTTCGCCGGGGCCGTATTCTTGATGTGTTTTCTATTGATGAGGGGAGCGCCGAAGTGATGGAGGGCGAAGTCCTCGAAACATCGCCGCTGGCAGGTAAAGCCTTGAGTAGTGTTGATATTGGCGAAGGCATCGCCATTGGCGCTGTAATTCATGAGGGGCAAGTTATTTTCCCAAGTCCAGAATTAGTCGTAAAGCCCGGCGATAGGCTTGTTTTATTAGCAGAGCATGGAGCCCTTAAATCTGTAGAGCAACTCTTCCGAGTTAGTATGGATTATTTTTAGCTAATGGCCCTTACGCGCATTCTATTGTGGCTTGGCAATAGCTTTGTCCTCTGTGCAACGCTAATGGCTCTAACAGCCATTAGCGCTACTGTGCTGCAGGAGTTTAATGAGGCTTTGCGCTTTGCCTCTTCTGCAATGGTTACGGGCGTGGTCGGTGTACTCTTCATATTCTCAACTCGTAACACCCCCGCGCGTGAGTCAAATTCCGATGCGCTTGCTTTCTTGCTTCTGTTTTGGGTTATTATGCCTGTTTTATTTGCAGTGCCATATGTCTTGTCGCAAGCGACACCAAGTTTTGCTACTGCTTATTTCGAGGCTGTTTCAGCCGTCACAACCACAGGCGCATCAACCCTTAGTGCGTATGATTTGTCCCAAACCTTATTGTTATGGCGTAGTGTTTTGCAATGGATTGGCGGTGTCAGTGCCGCAACTTTTGCGGTCGTAATTCTGGCAGCTTTAAATTTATCAGGCACAGGCGTTCATCGGTCACGTTTGTTCACGCTCAAAACCGGAGAGCTTTTTGATCGTTTGATAGGAATTGGGCGCGTCGTGTTGGCGGTTTACCTGTCGCTGTCGCTGTTTTGTTTCACAGCTCTCATATTTACAGGAACACCCGCATTTGAAGCCTTGTGCTTGTCGCTTACGTCTGTTTCGACTGGAGGGTTAACGCCGCGCGACGGCCCTATGGCGGCCTATGTAGGGCCCGCAAGTTCAATGGTTCTCGCTTTTTTCTGCCTTACTGGCGCCTTTAGCGTCGCCGTGCTTTGGGATATGGTTAGAAAGCGGGGATGGCGCAATCAAGTGCGTTTCGTGAGAAATATTGAGCATCGCGGCGTGTTGTTTATTGCGGTAGGCTTGCTTGTAATGGGATTGTTTTTCTCGGGACCTTTGCAACTTGGAACGCTAATTCCAGAAGCTATTTATTTTGCGACGTCAACGGGGTTTGATTACCAAGTCATCGGTATAGAAATGTTGCCGCCTGCGGTTCTTATTGCGGTCGCCTTAGTCGGCGGCGCGGCGCTATCAACAACAGGCGGGGTCAAGATTATCCGTATAATCTTGTTGTTTCGACACCTGTTTACAGACCTAAGCCGCTTGCCACACCCCTCACGAGCTCTTCCAATTATCTTTCGGGGCCGGGTTCTGCCCGACACGGCTTTCTTATCTATTTGGATGTACTTTTTTGGATATACATTTGTGTTGTCAGCTGGAATCATTGCACTTGGCGTGACGGGGCTGAATTTGGAAACATCAGTATCCGCCGGCGCAGCCTCGCTTGCGAATATGGGACCTTTGTTGTCTGCCACGATGACCGAAACAGGTTTTGCTGACTTTACAGTTTCGCAACAACTCGTCGCAGCCGCTATAATGCTGTTTGGACGTGTCGAGGTTCTCACCGTTTTTGCTGCAGCTATGAGTTTATTTAAACGAGCTAGCTAATTTCAGGGGTTGCAACCTCTGGCAAACCGTCACACAAAGAGCTGTGGTTTCAGGCGCATGCCGATAAGAGCAACGGCCGAGTAAAATTAAGGACTAAAAATCATGTCATCTGACAAAAGACAAAACCTACAAGACACTTTTCTAAACTCAGTTCGTAAATCGAAAATGCCTCTGACAATTTTCCTTGTCAACGGCGTGAAATTGCAAGGCGTGGTGACATGGTTTGACAACTTTTGTGTGCTGCTTCGCCGTGATGGACAAATACAGCTTGTCTATAAACACGCCATCTCGACCATTATGCCATCAGGCAATGTCGATATGTTCCCGCAAGAAGAAGCGAACGATTAGAATTCTTTGTTTCAGGCTTGATTGTGCGCGTGATTGCGCCCATTTGCAGCCTCTATGATAACACTTGATGACACGCCTCAGCGCGCCTTGGTCTTGCACCCGCGCCCTAATACTATGCCGCAATATGTCGCCGATTACGGTGTGGAGGAAGCGCAGGGCTTAACCGAAGCCTTGCAGGCCATTGTCGTGGACGCCATTATCGTGCCGCTACGTGAAATCCGGGCGTCTGAGTACTTTGGCAAAGGAAAAGTCTCCGAAATTAAAGCCATGGTCGCGGCCGATAAGGTTAACTTTGTGGTGGTGAATTCTTCCATTAGCCCTGTCCAGCAGCGTAACCTTGAAAAAGCATGGAACTGTAAGGTTGTTGATCGCACAGGGCTTATTCTTGAAATTTTTGGACTTCGCGCCGCGACTAAAGAAGGCACGCTGCAAGTCGAGCTGGCTCGCATGGCCTATGAGCGCTCCCGCCTTGTGCGCACGTGGACCCACCTCGAGCGCCAGCGCGGCGGAGCCGGGGCGATGTCAGGTCCGGGCGAGACCCAGATTGAGAGCGATCGCCGGCAAGTTATGGAAAAAATGCTCAAGCTTGAAAAAGAGCTTGAAAGCGTTCGCCGTACGCGCGGCTTGCAGCGCCAAAAGCGCCAGCGCGCCCCAGAAAAAGTTGTCGCGCTTGTCGGCTATACCAATGCGGGAAAATCCAGCGTGTTTAATATTTTGACCGAGGGCGGCGTATTGGCCAAAGATATGCTCTTTGCCACGCTTGATACAACGCACCGCATTATGCCTCTGCCCAGCGGCAAGCCGGCTGTTCTGTCGGATACAGTTGGGTTTATCGCCGATTTGCCGACAGGCCTGATTAATGCGTTTCGCGCGACGCTGGAGGAAGTTAAAGAAGCGGACTTACTGGTTCATGTGCGCGATATTGCCGACCCGCTCTCCGAAGCGCGCGCCAAAGACGTGATGGACGTTCTTGAGCAGATTGAAGCCGGGCCGCAGCATGGCCAAGCCATGGTTGAAATGTGGAACAAGGCTGATTTGCTGTCCGAAGAGGAGCAAGCGCAGCTGAAAGAACGCGCCGCCGCGTCTCAGCAATTTGAAGCGCAAACTTCTGCCTATCTCGCGAGCTGCCTCTCCGGTGAGGGCGTAGGGGATGTGCTCCAAGGCATTGAAACGGCGCTGTCCAAAGGCGATGAGGTCATCGAAGCGCGCATTGGCCCAAAGGACTACAGCGCCCGCGCGTGGCTTCATGCGAACGGAGATGTGCGCAGTGAAGACGTCAAGAAAAACGGCGATTGTATAATGAAAGTCGGCCTCTCCGAAGCTGACGCGGGCAAGTTCCGCGCGCGAAATTCAAAGCTAATTGTCGGTTACGTTGCGCCGAAACCAGAATGGTAAGTTTGAATTTTACAAAGTAAAGCGCGAAACTTATGGTGTTCTTTTGTGTCGTTAAAAATCCCCAAAGCAGACATCCCGAGTGTCTTATTTGAGGCGATTTTAAGCCGCTGACGGAATGTTGGCTTTC
>CAZFWZ010000060.1:0-17477 GCA_964522765.1 uncultured Caulobacterales bacterium
TGCGACAAGCTGATTAACAGTCAGCTGCTCTACCAACTGAGCTATTGCGGAATAGACCATTCTGGGTAGGCGCGCCGTTTAGCAGAGTTTGTATAGCTATCCAACCTTATTTTATACCAATCTCATCATTTTTTTGGCTTATGCTCGCCCACCGCTCATATCAAAAAAAAGGAGCCACAAGGGCTCCGTAGGTATTAGGTGAATGGTGGGGTGTCTCCAAGAGAGACTTTATCTGTATTAAGGAATAGGGTTAATTAAGAGTTAATCTTCACAAAATTTCGTGAAACACCTAGATTTTGGCTTAAACTTAGCCCATTTTGACTATCATGAGCGACAAAATACAAACATATAAAGAATTCTGGCCATATTACCTTAAGGAACATAGTCTGGCTACAACTAGAGCCTGGCACTATGTCGGCACAAGTTTAGCTCTTTTGATTCTAATTGCCGCTATTGCAACGAGACAATGGGTCTGGGTTTTAGGAGCTTTTGTGAGCGGGTATTTTTTCGCATGGGTTTCACATGGCGTATTTGAAAAAAACAAACCCGCGACTTTCACATATCCGCTCTGGTCACTCTTCAGTGATTTTAAAATGTTGTTCTGCTTTATAACCGGACGCATGGAGCAGGAACTTGAATCCGCAAACGTGACCTCAAGGGCAATGCAAGACGCAAGCGGTTAGAGCCTAGCGAATTGCATATTTAATTAAGTTAGGCGTTGCCCCTCGGACGGCTAAGATATATATCCGCCGCTGTGAGGCACCATGGCGGAGTGGTGACGCAGCGGATTGCAAATCCGTGTACCCGAGTTCGATTCTCGGTGGTGCCTCCAAGCTCTTTTCTTACTGCGCTTTGACTGGATGATGACGGGCTAAACCGAAATACCTTCATTAGAACTCACCATGCCGCCTGAAATAATCATTTTGGCGCCCTCCTCTGGCGTCATATCAAGAATTTTTATGTCTTCACGCAGAACAAATAACAAAAAGCCAGACGTCGGATTGGGCGTAGTTGGCACAAAAACACACACATACCCCTCCCCAAGTTCACGGCGGGGGGCCCCCTCTAGGTCTGCTGTCACAAATGCGACGGCCCATAACCCTGGCCGCGGGTATTCAATAAGGCAAACCTCCTGAAACGAGCGGTCACTTTGCTGCGCGACAGTCGACACAATCTGTTTGAAAAAATTATAGACGTTGCTCACAACGGGGACACGCGCAAGTAGCCGTTCACCGGCCTTGATAATCGATGTACCAATGAAGTTGGACGCGAACGAACCCAACACGACAAGACTGATCATAACTATAATGAGTCCGAGACCGGGAATCCCTAACACAATATCAACCCAAGGGTTTATGCGCCACGCTTCAGGAATGAGTCCAATGACATAGGTATCAACTCCACCAACAATCCATGAAATGCCCGCAATCGTGACAAACAATGGCAGGGCGACGATAAGGCCTGTCAAAAAACTATTTCTTAACCCTCTGAACCGTCTTGGTTTAGTCGTTTCCTCTGGAAGCGGCGTATTCGGCGTATCAGTCATTATGTTTTCCGTCGTAAAATTTTCAGTGTTACAAACTCGATAGACCCCAAATACGTCCAGAGAATGGTGTGAGTAGATTTATGCGTCGTACAAGCCTATTCAGCATTTGCTTTTTTCAGTCAATAAGCGACAATGAAAATATGCCCAAGCCCTCAAATACTTCATTGTCCCGGATAGCTATCATTTCATTGACAGTTCTGATTATTCTGGCTCTGACAGCATATCTATACAGAGATGATATCTTTCAATCTCTTCAAGATCCGGGTATCCCTTTCCAAACCTATGACAAGCCCCCTGCTCCAGATTACACGCTTGATAGCTCATGGCTTTCGCGCCCTGATATTAGCGCTGATAGCTTTCTAGCCAACGCCCCTGGCGATGCCTTTATAGTTGTGCCTGGCGTCTACCGAGGCGGAAAGCACTGGGTCCTGCCTGTTGAAGTCGACCGCAGACGAGAAAGACTAGAGAATATTGTGCGGCCCAATTACGTCGCGCCTTATGCACATGCTGGACGAACCTTCGCGCCTTTTTATCGCCATGCGGCCATGTATAGTTACATGACAAACCGCGAGGATGCTCGCCGCGCCAGAGACTTTGCTTATCAAGACGTCAAACGAGCTTTTGAGCAGTTCATCAAAGATAGCCCGCCAGAACGCCCTATTATTCTCGCAGGGCATGGCCAAGGTGGAGATCACGTCACGCGACTTCTTCAAGATTTTTTCCAAAATGATCTCAAACGCCGCCTCGCCGCGGCTTATGTCATTGATTACCCCCTTCCTGAAGCGCTTTTTGAAGGCCCATTGGCTGCGCTCGCACCCTGTGAAACAGCGCAGGAAACGGGCTGCATCGTCGCTTATGGGAGCTTCATGCCATCCGATAAACGTAATGCAGAACGGTTTAGTACACGCGCATCTGTCTATAACGGTGCGAAATATATGCCGATTAATAGCGCAAAAACGATCTGTACAAACCCGCTACTTTGGTCGCGCTCGGAGGATTATGCTGTTCCTCGGCTTCATCAAGGAGGCATGGCAGCCGTCGGTGTAGAGCCGGATAGTTTACCACCACCCCTGCCCAAACAAACAGGCGCGCAATGTGAAGATGGATTACTGCTTGTTGACAAGCCGCGTAGCCGCTCACTACGCCGCCCTTGGGGTTTAGGGGCTCGGTTTTGGACCTTACCCTCTAACTTGTTCTTTGAGGACCTACGGCTTAATGCGCGGGAAAGAACAGATGCGCTCATTGCTGAAGGCAACCTACCGACACGCGTTAGAGCGTTAGATTCACTGGACGTGATAGATGTGATAGAAAGCCCTGTGACACCATTTGATCCAAACAAAAAAGAGGAGGAATAATGCTCACACATTTACTTCTCATGCGTCACGCAAAACCGAGTTGGAGCGATGACAGCCTTTCAGATCATGAGCGTCCGCTCAATGAACGCGGGCGCCGTGAAGCTGACATCATTGCAAACACGCTGACAGCGAGAGGGATAGCCCCTGATACAATTTGGGCGTCGGATGCCGTCCGAACACAAGAAACCGCCATGCGCCTCATTAGGATTATACCTGGCCCGCAAACCATTATCAAAGTGCCCGAGTTTTACCACGCAAGTGCAGGACATGCTCTAGATCAGTGCGCCAAGGCCGAGGCTCCAAACGGACGGCTCATGCTGCTTGGACATAATCCGGGATGGAGCGAACTCGCTCAAATTTTTACAAATAGCCCCATAAATATGCAAACCGCGGCTTGCCTTGTCTTTGAGCGCACACAAAGTTCAGCTGAGCCATGGATCGCGCCAGAGAATTGGCGTCTCATAGATAAGCTCGACGCGGCTTCGCTATTAGCTGACATCTCTAGCGACATGGACGAGGCATGAGGCCAGCACTTATAGCTTTATGGCAACTCTTTAGGGGGCTGCTTTTTTACCCATTGATGATCGGTTTATTTATCTGGCTATATGCGACGAATAAACATTGGGTTTTTGGCCTAGCTGTCATCGCCGCTATACTCATTTTGGATCCCATTTGGCGCGTCATGGGACGACGCGCCTTAGAGATGTTTTCAGCTCGAAAGTAAGCAGCCGTTAGTTATCGATTGAGAGTAGCGTGTCTTCATTGCGCAGACAATACAGCAGCACCATCGCCATCAAAGCCGGAATTGCGGCGAGGAAGAGCTGATTATATCCTTCAAGGCCAGGTATAAGGTTCGGGATTGTCATAGCTGTACCTACGCCGTGAAGCAGCGCAACAAGTCCGTAGCTAATGCGTTTTTTAAATCCTACAAGAAACGCAATGAGCAATGCCATCATCAGCACACCACTGATTGTGCTGCCAATCTCTGGCATCGAAAATTTATAATACTTCTGCGCAATATTGTTTATGCCCTCTGGCTTGCTAAAGCGCATGTACTGCCATGGTAATAGAAATGCAACAATGGAAAGCCGCGTTAAAAGTAAAGGAAGGCGAAGATTGGACAAATGGATAGTTTCTTTAGTCATTGGAAAATCTCTCTTTTTTTCAATACCTTGGTAAGCTAAAAAAGCTAAATTGACTAATACTCAGATTTCACAAAACTGTGAAACCTCGACAAAACCCTCCCATGGTACTATAGTGAAGTAGACTAAACGAATTTGGAAGGTAGCGCTGGAGGTAGTTTATGAATTTATATTGCATTTTTGGAATAGCGGCATTGGGCCTTTCGGCATGTGCTACGCCTTACGTTGAATCATCAGAATTATCACCACACGCTACATTGAATTTTGTTAATGAGAACCACCTTATACCCCGCCAACGCCCTCCTATTAAACCTATTGAACAGAAATACGCCTCTGTTTCAGACCAAAGCTGTCGTGAGTCTGCTAGGTTTGTGAACTTCCGTCAGGAAGATAAAGATTATAAACCTATTCGTGTTCAATCTGACAAAGAAATAAGTGTTCTAGCTCATAATATTTACGGCGGTTCATATTATGGTGGTGAAAGAACAGGTGACATTACACTAGGAACCACATCTAAAAGCTGTAAATCTATTGCAACTTTTGTACCCAAAGAAGGCGGAAATTACATTGTTCGCATGTTAGAAACAGACAAAAAAGTGTGCGAACTCTTTGTTATAGATTACGAAACAAAGTCAGCCCCCTCTGATCTCGTCGTCAAGAATAGTTTCGCATGCGGATGATACAAATTTAATCTAACTGTTAGGCAGTTTCTCCGCGAAGTCTAGCCGATGCTTTTTCAGCACCTAATAGGTCAAGCAGGTCGCCCATTGAAGGGCCGCCTTTGCGCCCTGTAAGAGCAAGACGCAGCGGGAGGAAAAGCGATTTCCCCTTGCGATCTGTTTTAGACTTAAGCTCATTCGTCCAATTTGACCACGTATCGTCCGTGATTTTCTTCGGCAAGCATTCTGCGGCAATTTTGCAAAACTCCGCATCCTCATCCGCGATTTGACCTGCCATTGGCGCATGTATCATCGTTGACCAAGCCGCCATTTCAGGCAGCTTTGTGATATTGTCGCGTGCAAGCAGCCAGAGCCGCTCTCCGCCCGCTACGCCCATGGCATCAAGGCGCTCTTTCACATCCGCATAAGGCGTATCGTGAAGAAGCCTGCCATTTAGGAGCAAAAGCTCATCTTCATCAAAACGCGCAGGGGCGCGGCCGATTTTAGAAAATGAAAACTCGTCTTTCAGAATGGCAAGAGAAGGTCTGGCTTCTATCGGGTCGGACGTGCCGATTTTGCCAAGAAGACTACAAATCGCAAGCGGCTCAATCTGTTGCTCCCGCAGCTCACCCATAGATAAAGATCCAAGACGCTTTGACAGCCCCTTCCCGTCTTTCCCCACGAGCAGCGGCGTATGTGCAAATGTCGGCAAATGATCGGAAAGCGCGCGAAAAATTTCAATCTGCGCGCCAGAATTGGTGACGTGGTCTTCGCCGCGAATAACATGGGTAATCTGCGCATCAATATCGTCCACAACACTGGGAAGCGTATAAAGATATGAACCATTACCGCGTATAAGCACGGGGTCAGAAAGCGAGCTTGTATCAATTTTTTGCTCGCCGCGGACCATATCTGTCCACGTCACGACATTGCCCGACAGTTTGAACCGCCAATGCGGCGTGCGCCCTTCGGCTTCTAGCGCGTCTTTCTCGGCCTGCGTAAGCTTTAGCGCAGCACGGTTATAAACGGGCGGCTTGCCCGCGACGCGCTGTAACTTTCGCTGACGGTCAAGATCTTCTGACGTTTCATAACAAGGATATAAAAGCCCTGCGGCTATCAACTTGTCGCGGGCTTTGTCATATTCGCCGAAACGCTCGGATTGTTTGAAACTGCTATCCCAATTCAGGCCCAGCCACGACAAATCCGTGCGGATGCCGTCTTCATATTCTGGCGTTGAGCGCTCTGTATCTGTGTCGTCAATACGCAGGATAAAATGCCCGCCGTTGTCGCGTACAAACAGCCAGTTCATAAGAGCCGTGCGGACATTGCCAACATGCAGCTTACCCGTGGGCGACGGGGCGAAACGCGAAACAACTGGCGCATCTACTTTAGGAAGGTTGGACATGGTTTACTCTCTAGGCACCGGGAACATCGTCACGGTATTTATTGGTAATCGGATAACGGCGGTCACGCCCGAAGTTCTTTGACCCAATCTTTACGCCGGGCGGCGCCTGTCTGCGCTTATATTCAGCAATATACAAGAGGTGCTGAATACGTTTAACGATCTTAGGATCATGGCCGCGCGCAATAATGTCTTCTACGGGTAACTCCTGCTCAATCAGGCCCAGCAGTATATCATCCAGCACGTCATATTCCGGTAGGCTGTCGCTGTCCTTTTGGTTCTCGCGCAGCTCAGCCGTTGGCGGCTTAGTGATGATATTGTCAGGGATAGGATAATCTCCGCCCAGCAGGTCATCAGGACGATTTTCATTACGCCAGCGGCAGAGCTTAAACAGCTCGGTTTTATAAATATCTTTGAGCGGATTATAGCCCCCGCACATATCCCCATAAAGCGTAGCATAGCCCACTGCCATTTCGGATTTATTCCCCGTCGTCACGACCATCGGCCCGAACTTATTAGAAATAGCCATCAACGTCAGCGCGCGTGTACGCGACTGCATATTCTCTTCTGTGACATCCGAATCGCGCCCTTCAAACATCGGGGCGAGCATCTCCCCAAACGCATCAAAAGCGGGCTTAATCGCGATAACATCATAGCGGCAGCCTATGCGCTCAGCGCAGTCCTGCGCGTCGCCAAGGCTCTCCCCCGCCGTATAGCGAGACGGCATCATCACGCACCAAACGCGATCTGGCCCGAGTGCATCGGCAGCAATGGCGGCCACAGCGGCGCTATCCACCCCGCCCGAAAGGCCAAGAACGATTTGTTTAAACCCGTTTTTATTGACGTAATCTCCAAGCCCTAGACACATGGCGCGCCAGTCCGCTTCATATCCGCTGAGCTGCTTTTCCATTTTGGCCTCAACACAGACCCAAGAGCCTTCGCGCTTTTCCCACGTCGCAATATCGTAATCCTCGACAAAACTTTTGAGCGCCTGAACGATTGCACCATCCGCCGCCATAGAAAAGCTGCTGCCGTCAAAGACAAGCTCGTCCTGCCCGCCGATTTGATTGACATAAATCAGCGGCAAGCCTTCGTTATGGACCTTCTCGCCTAAAGCCTCAGCGCGCTCTGTTAGCGCCGTGCGCCGCCATGGGGAGCCGTTAGGGGAAATGAGGATTTCTGCGCCAAGGTCAGCCAGATGCGAGGCGACGCCCGGCTGCCAGAGGTCTTCGCAAATCGGCAGGCCAATAGTCACGCCTTTAAATATAATCGGCTCTGGCAATGGGCCGTGCGTAAAGACGCGGGCTTCATCAAATACGCCGTAATTTGGCAAATGGTGCTTAAGGCGTACATCCGTAATCTTGCCACCGCGCATAAACAGCGCCGCATTATAGACCTTTCCGTCCTGTAGCCATGGCAGGTTATACACCACCGCTGGACCGTCTTTGGTCAGGGCGGCAAAGCTTTCCGCCTCATGCTTACAGTCGGCCAAGGCCGCAGGTTTGAGAACTAAATCCTCAGCAGGATAGCCAATAACAAATTGCTCTGGCAGCACAAGAATATCCGCGCCGTCCGCTTTCGCACGCTCAAACGCCGTCCGCGCCCTCGCCATATTACCGCGAAGGTCACCGACATGGGCATTAAGCTGCGCTGACGCGATCTTAAGGGTGGTTGTCATGGGCGTGGTTTAGCGGGGGGCGGTATGGGGGGCAAGTCCTTAGAACTCTCTGTTTAGCACTCTCTGTTTTGTGATTAGCTTTTGCCTCCCTTTTACCCGAGTGATGTGGGGGTCTGACAGATTAAGAAAGCCGCCATGCCCCTTCGCCCCCTCACCCTCACAGCTTTAGCCCTCATCATGAACGCTTGCGCCCCGTCTAATGCCGCAAAAGATTCGGGCCACACTTCCGAAACCGCCCAGCAATCCCAAGCTATTAACTCCACAGGAACTCACGCTATGAATATTCATTCCGTAAAGAGCACTTACAGCTTTGATGAAACGCGCGAGCGCATCGCTGACACTTTGAAAGAAAATAATTTTAAAGTTTTCGAAAGCATCAACCACGCCGCAGGCGCGCAAAATGCCGGCCTATCTTTACAGCCTTCAACCTTATTTATTTTCGGCAACCCCAAAGGCGGCACACCACTTATGAATGTCGACCCGCGCATGGGTATAGTGCTGCCGCTAAAGATGCATGTCTACCAAGCGGGTGATGACGTCTATATTTCCTATACAGACATTCAGGCCGCCGCCCAAAGTTTTGGCCTCGCGCCCGACTTCGGCCCGCTGCCAAAAGTCAGCGCCAAGCTCGATGAAATGGCCACGAAGATTGCGGGATAGGCGTAAGCGGGGCTATACAGAGGCGTAATCTTCGCAAAGTTTAGGACGTTAGCTTTATAGCTCTACAAAACAATCGTATTTCTTCAATTTTGCAATCCATAATAATCCGCAAGGCTTCGGAACATATCCACATTGATATTCATGCTGTGGCCATAACCTTCAATGGGCTGGGTGAACTCGCGGTCTGCGGCGTTTTTGGCAATGACGATGTTTCGCGCGGGATTAACATAAATATATTGGCCATAAATGCCCACGGCAAAAAAATCACCTTTATTAGGGCCCTCTTGCGGCATGGGCACCCACCATTGATAACCATAACCGACGCCGCGATCACCAATTATAGGCGCGCTGTGAACTGTTGATTCTGCAACCCAATTTGCAGGGATAACCTGCCGCCCATTCCACTGACCGCCTTGAAGGAAAAGCTGCCCGAACTTCGCATAATCGCGCGTCGTCAAATTTAAGCCCCCCAGCGCAAAGGCGACGTTCTCTCCGTCCGTCATATAATAGGGATTACCCTCAAATCCGAGGTTCGCGCTATAGGTCTCGTTAAACATCTCATGCAGAGACTTTCCCGTAGCCGCCCGCAGCACCATGGCGGCAACATGTGTATCAATCGACACATATTTCCAGCGCTCGCCTGCTGGGACGTCGCGCGCTGTAAGCTCCGCCGCATAATCATCCATAGAGCCGCCCAGACCCAGCACACGTCCCATGTCATTAATGTCGGATTTCGGGTCGAGATAGTCCTCGTTAAACGTAATACCGCTCGCCATATTGAGCACGTTACGGATTGTTGCGCCCTCATAAGCGCTGCCCTTTAAGTTTGGTACATAGCTTTCAACTGTATCATCAAGACTTTTGATTTGGCCGCTCTCAACGGCTTGCCCGTAAAGCCCCGACATAAAAGACTTCGCCATCGACCAACTAATGCGGTGATCGTTTTGAGCCGTGTCTTTGTAATAATGTTCATTCAGTATCGTTCCATCCTGAATGACGATGAACGATGTCGTGTCGAGTGTCTCAAGTAAGTCTCTCAAATTACGCTCTTGCCCGGCAATCGCAACGGTCTCAGGGAGCGGCGCCAGGTTTTCGGGAAAGATGTAAGGCTGAGCAGAGCCGTCAAGCTGCTGGTAGAGAAACGCGTCTTTCATATGGGAAAAATTATAAACAATTTTATCAGCATCGAAGAGCGTGTTGACGGTTTGCAGCCGTTTGACCTTCGTCCAGTTAAGCGCAAGCAGGACACCAACTACGACAACCACCCCTAACAGAACTCTCAAAAACACTCTCATTCTATTCACCGTCCACTTTTAGGGCTGCGTTAAGCGCGCGTAATCCATGACCACCTGTTATCTCTATCGGTGTACCGTCCAGTACAGCACTAACAAAGCTATCCGTCGCCGCGCCCAAACTATCACGGGCGAGTGAATTGTCGCCAAAATTCATATCAAGGTCAAAGCCTGCCGCCAAAATCCCGGCGCTCTGCGTGAGGGTCTTGGCGTTAAAGTCTATCGTCACAATTCCGCTGGGATAAGTCAGCACCATAACGCGCTCATTCGCCTCTTCAACACGGCTGGCAGATAGGCGCGCCGTTCCATTTGGAAACACAATATGCGCTAGGGCGGCATCTGGCATATCTGAGCGCACTTGCATCGAATACCCCCTCACCGACTGCACATCTTCACCCATCAACCACAGCGCCATATCCAGATCATGTGTCATCAAATCAAGCGTCACCGAGACATCTGTCCCGCGCGGACTATAGGGAGACTGACGCCGCGCTTCGATACGCATTGGTGTTTCGGCCAGACGGTCCAGCCCAATGGCTTTGGCAACAAAGCGTTCTTGATGGCCAACTTGCACAACAAGGTTATTTCGCGCTGCCACATCTAGACATCTCTGTGCTGCAGCGCGGGTCGTCGCTATGGGTTTTTCAATCAGTGTATGACAGCCCGCTTTTAGCGCGCGAAGCGCTTGCTCTCCATGCTCACTTGCTGGGGTCGCTATAACCACTGCATCACATGCAGAAAGCAGGCGTTCATAATCACGAAAAGCCTGCCCCCCTTTTGGCAGGGCAACAGCTTTCGCCTGTTTATGATTT
Organism: uncultured Caulobacterales bacterium; assembly: GCA_964522765.1. GTDB lineage: Bacteria > Pseudomonadota > Alphaproteobacteria > Caulobacterales > Maricaulaceae > Fretibacter. Next base: position 10,547 of record CAZFWZ010000060.1, read on the forward strand.
CTATCAAATGTGCCGACATAATCAACGCGCGGATGATTCGCGCATTTATTTGCGTGATAGCCGCCAAAGACGCCAGCGCCGACCACCCCAATTTTCAACATTCGACTCATATTTGTGTATAAAGCGCTATCAGCTGCCTTGGCGCAAGACCAAGCTTATTATCTGTACAATTAGACACAGCCGAATGGCACAGTTTGGACGAGAATCAAACCGCCTGATTCTATGCCAGCCCTGAAAATAAATATGAATGTGTCGATATTTCGAGCATAAACACTAAAATATTAATGAGAAATCGTCCAAAAAGCGCGCTATAGCGTGGGTTTTAACTACTCGTTAACCTTAATCGTTAGGATATCAAACAGAGGTTACGCCATGAGAGAGCGGGGCCCTCCAACGACTAGGGAGATTGAAAATGAATAAAAAAGAACTCATAGCTGCACTTGCAGATAAATGTGACACAACACAGGCGAATGCTGGCGAAATGGTGAATGCATTTTGCGAAGTTGTAACAAGCGAACTAAAAGGCGGAAACGGCGTTGCTCTTCCCGGCTTTGGTCAATTTATCTCTAAGCACCGTCCGTCACGCGAAATGCGTAACCCAGCGACAGGCAAAATGATGATGAGCAAAGCAAAGACATCAGCTCAATTTAAAGCAGCAGCGGCCCTAAAAGACCTTTAATCTTTAGCCGCTACCGCAACAAACATTAAAACCATCTGTGTTAGCGCAGATGGTTTTTTTATGAATATCATTGGCCTTCTCTTCTTTAGTAATTATGGTGAGCCTAAATCAGATATTGAGAAGTGAAACTCCACCATGAAAACACGTGCAGCTGTTGCCTTTGAAGCCAAAAAACCACTCGAAATTGTTGAGCTTGATTTAGACGGCCCCAAAGACAGCGAAGTTTTGGTTGAAATAATGGCGACAGGTATTTGCCATACTGATGCTTACACGCTTGATGGTTTCGACAGTGAAGGCCTCTTCCCTAGTATCCTTGGCCATGAAGGCGCAGGCATTGTGCGCGAAGTCGGTAAAGGCGTGACATCTGTGAAAGAAGGCGACCATATTATTCCGCTTTACACGCCTGAATGCCGCCAATGTAAATCTTGCCTCTCAGGAAAAACAAACCTGTGCACCGCCATACGCGCGACGCAAGGCAAAGGCCTGATGCCTGACGGAACAAGCCGGTTTAGCTATAAGGGCAAGACGATTTACCACTATATGGGCTGTTCGACTTTTTCTAATTTTACCGTCTTACCAGAGATTGCCGTGGCAAAAATTCGTGAAGATGCCCCCTTTGACAAGAGCTGTTATATTGGCTGCGGCGTCACCACAGGTATCGGAGCTGTAACGAATACAGCCAATGTGCAGGCGGGCGACAACGTTATCGTCTTCGGCCTCGGAGGCATCGGACTAAACGTGCTGCAAGCCGCGCGCATGGTCGGCGCGAATAAAATCATTGGTGTGGATATCAATAACGACAAGAAAGAATGGGGCGAACGCTTTGGCATGACGCATTTCGTCAATCCCAAAGAGATAGACGGCGATATCGTCGCCCATCTTGTTAAGTTGACTGACGGCGGCGCAGATTACACATTTGATTGTACGGGCAACACTATTGTCATGCGCCAAGCGCTCGAGGCCTGCCATAGAGGCTGGGGTGTATCGGTCGTAATTGGCGTAGCCGAAGCCGGCAAAGAAATCGCAACTCGGCCATTTCAACTTGTCACCGGACGTGTTTGGAAAGGCACAGCCTTTGGCGGTGCGAAAGGACGTACTGACGTTCCCAAAATCGTTGATTGGTATATGAACGGTAAAATCGAAATTGATCCGATGATTACTCATGTCCTTGAGCTTGAAGACATCAACAAGGGCTTTGACCTCATGCATGAAGGCAAAAGCATCCGCAGCGTCGTGGTGTTTTAAAGCTCCAGACTAAAACTGTTAAAAGACCTGTGTTCGAGTTAGACAATCGTGAGAATTTCATCCAAAGGCTTTTTCATCATCGCCACAGTTGGGACGGTTGCGTCTTTGGCGGCTTTGCCCACCACTAATATCATCGTCGGCTTTTCATTCGCGGGACGGCCAAGCAGCGGTCCCAAAAACTTCATCGGATTAGGTGTATGTGTTAGGCAATAAAGTCCTGCGTGATGCAGCGCTGAAATCAAAAACCCCGTCGCAATACCTACGCTTTCAGGAACGTAATAGTGTTTATACCGCGTGCCGTCATCAAACTCTCCGTAGCGCTGTGCGAAAATTACAATGAGCCAAGGCGCTGTAGTTAAATGAGGCTTTTCTGGCCCTGTACCGATAGGCTCCAGAGCCTTTATCCACTCATCTCCTCCGCCTCCTGCATAAAAAGCGCGTTCTTCTTCTTCAGCTGCCTCGCGAATTTTGGCTTTCACGGCCGGGTCGCGCACGGCCACAAAGTGCCAAGGCTGATGGTTTGCCCCTGACGGTGCATTGCCCGCTGTCCGAATTACAGCATCAATAACTTCTTTGGGAACGGGCTCATCTGAATAATCACGGATCGTATGACGGGTGACCATTCTATCGCGAAAGTTCTCAGCCCGTGCTTGCATCTCTTCTACCGGAACGTCCATAGCCTTGGGCAAAGGCTTGGCTGTATATGCGATTTTTTCGCGGCTGAACGCCATATCTTACTCCGTTTTGAGCCGAGTTTAGTCGCCTAATCGACGAGGCGAAAGAATTCCGCGCGTTGTTCTGCTTTATGAAATTGACCCGATAACGCTGAGCTAATCATGCGGTGCGGTGTTTTAATACCGCGCATGGTCATACACAAATGTTCACCTTTCGCCATGACAGCCACATCATCTGTGCCAAGAACGATTTTCAAGTGATTGGCGATGTCAGATACGAGCTGTTCTTGTAGCGTCAATTTATGAGCATGCTTATGCGCAATTCGCGCAAATTTAGACAGGCCAAGCACTTTATCATCCGCGATATAAGCCACTGAAATATCACACCAAAATGGGAGCATGTGATGCTCACACATAGACCAAACACGCATACCTGTTACGGCCACCATTTGATTGTGCTTTACGGCTGAGAACGTCGTATCAAGCTTACCTGCATCATATTCTATAAACTCCGACCAGAAATTCGCGATGCGCCGCGGCGTTTCCAACAGGCCTTCGCGCTCAGGGTCCTCGCCTATCGCTTCAAGCAGCTCTTTTACGAGCGACTTTACGCGGGCGTGATCAATCTTTCGTGGGGATTCATTATAAGGTGAAGGCATCAATATCTCTTACTTTGTTGTAGTTACTACGCAAGCCATTACGACCGCGATTTAAAATCCAGTTATTAATTTAAAGAGCGGCGCGGATTTGCTCGACCCGTTTGTGGTTCATGCCTTGGTCTGAATAGCCAACGCGCGACGCGGAGCGAATATGGACAGCGCCCTTTCCGGCATCTCTCAGTTCCACGTCATCAACAAATTTGAACAGCTTGGACATATAGGTCGCGCTGACATAGCTGTCCGTTTCAGATGTTACTGTACCGCCCGAGGCAACTATCGCGGCTTTTGCCTGTTCGAGATTGCCCTTTAAAGGCTCGACTTGATGCTTGGCAATTTCGCACGACTCGCTCGCCGCGCAATTTGGCTTAAAGCCAGAAGGAGCAAGCTTTCCGTCAACTAACCCAATGGCTTTCCCTTTTTGGGACTTCAAACCAAGGAGAAAGAATAAAATAATGACCCCTAAAACAATATAGATGAAAATGTCATAACCAAGCATTGAAATTCCCCTAATCTCGTACAGACAAAAGGGTCTGAACATAGCTATCATACCATGTTGGTCCGCGAAGGCTTGTAAAAAATCCGTTATGTCCACCATGATCCAGATAAAACAAATGGCTATTTGCGTGCAGCTTTAGCGGCAGCACGTCCTCAGCCGGCAAAACAGGGTCATCCTTGGCCATAATGATGCTGAGCGGCGTCTCGCACCCCGTTAAATCGTCCTGCCAAATGCGGTAGGCCGTGAAGTAATCATCAGGCGCCGCGTACTCTGTGTAGCCGGGCAGAAATTCTGCGGACATTTGTGCCACAGTCTTAAACCGCGACACATCACCAAAGTCATAAAGCTCTGGGAATGCCGCCTGCTTTTTCACAAGGCTCGCCGACCATTTTTTAAGGAAATAACGCCGTATAAGCGGGTTGATATCTACTACGGGCGCCGCCGCGACAGGGTCAATAACGGGACTAACTGAGATAATATGCGAAAGGTTCGGGATAGGTGTGTCTTTCAAAGCACGCGCAATGCGCAATGCGAAATTTCCGCCGAGTGAAAACCCGATTAACATGACGGGTACGGTTTCCCCTTCTGTAACTTGCTGCACGGCGTCAAACACTTCGGCAAACAGCGTGGAATTGAATATACCTTCATTGAGGTGATGTGTCGGTCCGTGATCGCGGTAGTTTAAACGAAATATCGACACGCCTTGATCAAAGAGAAAACGCCCATGGGAGATGACGTAGGTACTATCCTGAGAGCCTTCCCAACCATGCAGCAAGATCATAAGCGCGCGCGGATTCACGGCACGCGAATATTGCCCCATCAACTTCACAAGCGCGCCATCTGCGTCGCGGCACGTTAAAATACGTTCTTCTGCCACCTGCTCCATGAGCTGCGTGCCAGATTTACGAAACTTTTGGCTCGCGAGGACAGTCTGCGCCATGGCGCTGCGCATCCACAGCGGCGGACGAAACGGGTCTGCGGGATTAAAGCCGTGAGATTTCATACTCTGCATGTGCCGAATGGCTCTAGCAATTGCAAGACGTGAGTGAGTAGCTGCGCCTAATACTTGCGCGGTGCGCGGCTTCGACGCATATAGGGTCCAGAAAAATTGGGGAATTCATGAGACGTTATTTTAAAATAGCTGCCGCGAGCGCGCTTGCTATATCCAGCTTGAACGCCCCTACGCTTGCGGAAACTCTTGAAATGTCGAGCCAGACTCAAACAGTATTGGAACATGATTGGGACACGCATCCGTTTTTGCTGAAATACTCGGATGGCCGCACGTTGTCCTCTGAGGAGCTCCGCGGTAAAATGGTATTTGTCATGGCGTGGGCCAGTTGGTGCGGGCCCTGCAAACCAAGCCTGCCGAAATACGCACCGCTCTATGAAGGCAACATCGGAAACCCATATGTGAAGGTGTTGTCAGCGCATCTCTCAGAGCGCTACGGCCGATTTAATAGCCCCGCCGAAGTCCTTGCATCTAAAGGCCTTTATTACCCCGTTTTAGAAGATTCGAACGGCCAATTTGTGAACACCCTCGGCAAAACAAGCGCGAGTTTCGGCGTGCCGCATTACGTTCTTATCGACGGCAGTGGAAAAATTATCCGCCGCTACGGCGAGATCAATGACATGGTCATCATGGACGTGGAAAATGAATTTTACCGCCACACCAAAGCTGAGCGAGCTAAGGCGTTTCAAAATCCATAATCACGGCGTCGACGGCGAGATTATCACCCGCCTCGCAGTGAATTTTAGCGATGACTGATTTCTTCTCGGCGCGAAGTGTGTTTTCCATTTTCATAGCTTCGACCACGGCGAGTGCTTGTCCGTCTTGGACTTCGTCCCCTTCAGCCACGAGCAGTTTCACAATGACGCCCGGCATGGGGCAGAGCAGCATATTTGACGTATCAGGCGCGGCTTTAATCGGCATAAGCTGCGCGAGCTCTGCCCCGCGCGGCGTGCGCACAGCGACCTTATAATCAACGCCTCTGTGGCGCACATCATAGCCTTCGGCATTACGGCGGGCTTTGAAATTAAACGGCTTATTGTCAACGAGTGCGCGCACAAGCGGCTTCCCCGGTTTCCACGACGTCAGCACTTCCATTTCAACCGCAGCTTTGTCGGACCCGTCATCAACAACAATCGTCCGAAGCCCTTCATCACCATTAATATCCGCGCCGAAATGGAATGTTTCGTTTGGCGACTTAACTTCGACGGCCCATTCATCGGGAATATGGCGTTCATGATTAGGAAGGCTCCCGCTGATTTCAGCCGAGCGATGTTCCGCAATATCGTGCATGAGCGCGCAGACCGCGCCGACCTTGCGCGCATGCCCCGCATTAACGGGCGCGCCTTCAAAGCCTTCGGGATATTCATCGGCGATAAAGGCCGTATTGATATCCCCGCGTTCAAAGCGGTCATGATCATAAACCGCTTGGAGGAAGGGAATATTATGGCCAATGCCTTCAAGCTCAAATGTATCAAGCGCATCGCGCATCGCGAGTAACGCCACGCCCCTGTCCTCACCCCATGTACAGAGCTTGGCAATCATCGGGTCGTAATACATGGAAATCTCGCCGCCTTCATAGACGCCCGTATCATTGCGGATAATCGCGCCGTTGGCGAGCGTGCGCTCAGCGGGCGGGCGGTAGCGCACAAGACGGCCAATGGACGGCAAGAAATTACGGTAAGGGTCTTCGGCGTAAATACGGCTCTCTAGCGACCAGCCGTTTATTTTAACGTCCTTTTGCTTGAGATTGAGTTTCTCGCCGTTGGCCGAGCGTATCATCTGCTCCACGAGGTCAACGCCTGTGATAAGCTCGGTGACGGGATGCTCCACTTGCAGGCGCGTGTTCATTTCTAGGAAATAGAAGTTCTTATCCTTATCGACGATAAACTCCACCGTGCCTGCGCTGTCATAATCCACGGCCTTGGCGAGCGCGACAGATTCCGCGCCCATGGCTTTGCGGGTTTTCTCATCAAGGAATGGCGACGGGGCCTCTTCGATGACCTTTTGATTGCGCCTCTGTATCGAGCATTCACGCTCATTGAGGTAAATTACATTGCCATGCTTATCGCCCAAAACCTGAATTTCGATATGGCGCGGCTCCTCGACGAATTTCTCGATAAAGATACGGTCATCGCCAAAGCTATTGGCGGCTTCGTTCTTGGAGGATTG
>CAZFWZ010000061.1:0-16994 GCA_964522765.1 uncultured Caulobacterales bacterium
CGCCGAGTGAATATATGAGTGTGAAGTGCGATTCGCTTTCGCTCATCACGGTTCACGCTGGCGGCGTAGGCGGCATTGGACTTGCTATTTTGGGACGGTTCTTCTCTGGGCGCGATATAAAAATTCGGGTCATGGCCGCGGCTGCTGTCGGCGCGATATGCCTCCTCATTTTTAGTTTTCAAGCGCCGCAATGTATGGCAAATCCCTTATCTGAACTTCCAGATGACGTGACGCGGCTTTGGCTGGATTTGATAGAAGAGGCGCAGCCCATATGGGCGCTGCGTGACGGCAAGATGGGGCTTATTTTCCTCTTTTTGGGCCCGCCTTTGCTGGCGCTATACCTACTTGTAAAACGACTTCGCACTATTGGCGGTTGGTCACCGTTATATCTTTTATTTGGGCTTCTTGTCTCAGCGATCGGGCTATCGATTTATCAAGTTCGGTTTAATACATTTTCTTACGTCTTTTCGCTCATCCCGCTCGCCGCTTGGGTCGCCGCTATTTATAACCGCGGAAAGGCCAAGGCGCAGGCCAGTGAAAACGGCAGCAATATTGCCTATATTGGCGCGCTCGCGCTTTCCATTCCCATGACATGGGCCCTTCCAGCTCTGGCCGTTGAACTCATTTCCCCCAGTGAAAGGGTCGCCGCGCAAGATGAAGCGTCCGAACAAGTCGCCGCCTGTTTCTCAGAAGATGTTCTTGAGGGCCTTCGTACGCTGCCCATTGGCACCATCGCCAGCACAAGCAATGGCGGGGCTAAGATATTATTTGAGACAGATCACCGCGCGCTAAGCGGAAATTATCACAGAAATATTGCTGGCATATCCGCGCAAATTCATCTTGCGACATCGGCCTTTGATAAGTCTTATGAGATATTAAAAACGACGGGTTCGGACTATTTACATTTTTGTAAAGCCTCGCCCGAGACAAGTAATTTAATCAAAGAAAATAAAGACGGGCTTTATGCACAGCTCTCAGAGGGGAATGTGCCAGATTTTATCTCGCCCGTCTTAGTCTTCGAAGACGGCAATGTTGTGATCTATAAAGTGAATTAATTTGGCGAGGGGTCTTGACTAAGTCGTTCTACCTTTAACTCATATTGTTAAAGTGTTGCGGGCGCGATGAACTTAATTCCTATGGCTGTAATTGCAGGGCTACCCATTAATTTGATGGAAGCCATCCGCAGCACTGGGATATAAAAGAGAAGATAGGCGGACCCTAAGGCCCGCGCTCTCAATAACCGCTCTAGCAGCGCGGCTTTACCGCTTGTCGGCAGGTAACAGGTACAGGCACATTCACGGGAACGGGGACTGCAACTGGGACCGGATAGGGAGCGGGCACAACAGGCCTCACCACATTAATCTGGCGCTCGATAGTTTCTGGCACCAGAGTGGTTCTCTCTTGCTGTACTGTGACAGGCCGCATAACCGTATGCTGCTGATACTCAGTCTTCGGGCGCATGACAGTGTGCGAGCTTGTCTGCGTTTCAGGCACCATGGTTGTGTTATATTTTGTTTCTGTATGCGCGACCATTTCCGTATGCTCGACCATTGTTGTTTGAGATTCCATGGCCGTGAAATGTTCGATGTCATCATATGATTCCATCTCTGTATAATGCTCAAGCTCAGTATGAGGCTGCATTTCTGTAAATTCTTTCATGACGGTCACAGGTCTCATGACTTTAACCTCTTTCATGACGGTAACTTCGCGCGTTTTTGTGATGGGGCGCTGCTTAACGACATTTCGCTGTTTTGTGACTTCGACCATTGTTGTCTGAGGCTTCATGGTGGTTACAGGTTTCATGACTGTTACGTCTTGCGCTGTTGTCACTTCTTTCATCACAGTATGAGTTTCCGTTACGACCTCAGGGACATTTACGGTCACGGCTTGTGTCTCTACATGTTCTTTCATGACTGTGACATCTTCAACTGTCGTGACGGGCCGCATCTGTGTTTCTGTCACGATAACAGATTGTGTCACGGACTGAGCGCTTGCTGTTATAGCTGTAGAGAGGCTTAGCCCCAGTAAAACTGCCCCACTTTGTAACAAGTATTTCATATTAATCACCATTTTAACTACATTCATGGTTCTTTAGTGCAATCTATGTGCCAAACAGCAATCTATGTGCCAATTTCAGGCCTTTTAAACTTCCGCTTTATGATCGCGCGATAATAGCGCGGTAATCGCCGTGTCTACCGTTAGATCACCTGATAGAATATCCGCCATAGCTGTGCAGATGGGCATGTCTACGCCGTGCTCAATCGCCATGTGTTTGAGGGCGGGGGCCGTGGCGGCGCCTTCGGTGACGGTGCTGCGGTCGGACAAAACCTCCCTCGCAGATTTGCCCTGACCCATCGCCAGGCCGCAGGACATATTGCGGGATTGCTCGGAGCTGCAGGTGAGCACCAAATCTCCTAGTCCAGATAATCCTGTTATTGTTTCGGGTTTGCACCCCAAAGCCGTGCCGAGCCGCGTCATCTCCGCAAAGCCGCGCGCGATAATCGCGGCGTGGGCCGAGCGCCCCAATCCTTTGCCCAGCACAATTCCGCAAACAATGGCGAGCACATTTTTAACGGCCCCGCCAATTTCTGCGCCGAGCACATCATCTGAGTAATAGGGCCTAAAGGTCGGCGCGGCGATGGCTTTCACAAGCGCCTCGCCGTCCGCTTCGTTCGCGCAGGCGAGGGTCACAGCTGTTGGCAGGCCTTTAGCGACATCAATCGCAAAACTTGGCCCTGACAGTACAGCCGTCTGCGCGCGCGGCATGACGTCCGAAAGGACATCTGACATAAAGCTGCGCGTGGAAATTTCAATGCCTTTAGAGCACAGCACAACGGTCTGCCCGTCTTTGGCCATAGGGGAATAGGCTTTTAAAATGCCGCGCGTATGCTGGGCGGGCGCAACAGAGAGCACGGCGTCGCAGTCGCCCAAATCACCAATATCTCCCGTAGCTTTAATCGCGGTATTGAGTTTTACGTTCGGCAAGAACAACGTGTTTTCATGCTGCGAATTTATAGCCTCCACGCAATCCGCCTCATAAGCCCAAATGCGGACGTCCCGCCCGCTAGAGGCTAAGGTTTGCGCCAGCGCTGTTCCCCATGCGCCCCCGCCAATCACGCCAAATGTTTGAAATTCTGCCATTACGATTTCGCTCCTTTGCGGCCTGATCCACTCATTGGATTTGATAGCGCTGCGTCGCCGTCTAGCGGCCAACGCGGACGGGCTTTCACGGACAGAGGACTACGCTCGCCTGCGGCCAAACGCTCCGCTCCCGCCAGTGCTATCATGGCGGCATTATCTGTGCAAAATTCAAGCGGCGGTGCGAGCAGCTTAAAGCCGCGGGCCTTGCAAAGCTCAGAGAGCGCCGCGCGAATAGCGCGGTTGGAGGCCACGCCGCCCGCCACAACAAAACGCGGCGGCGCCCCATTTATGTCTACGCCTTTTAAAAACATATCCATCGCATTGGAACTTCGGTCGGTCAGCACGTCGCAAACGGCCTGTTGAAAACTCGCGCAAAGATCTGCCGTAACCCTTTTTGATTTATCTGATGTGTCCCATGCGCGCGCAACGGCGGTCTTTAGCCCCGCAAAACTAAAATTGGCATGGTTTGTTTTAGCGAAAGGTCTTGGCAGAGACACGGCGGATACGTTGCCGCCCTTGGCAGCGCGTTCGAGATTGGGCCCGCCCGGAAACCCCAGACCCATGACCTTGGCGGATTTATCAAAAGCTTCGCCCGCCGCGTCGTCCACAGTGCTGCCAAGCCGCTCATAATTACCAAGGCCTTTAACGGATAAAAGCTGGCTATGCCCGCCCGAGACCAGTAGCAGCAGATAAGGGAACTCGCACGCCCCTGTCAGGCGAGGGGAGAGCGCATGACCTTCGAGGTGGTTGACCGCAATAAGCGGTACATCCAGCGCCATCGCCAAACCTTTTGCGGCCATGAGTCCCGCAATGACGCCGCCGATAAGACCCGGCCCGGCCGTGGCGGCAATCGCGTCAAGCTCATCATAGTCTATGCCGGCCTCTTCAACCGCTTGGCCGACAATGCTGTCAATTTTCGCCATATGGGCGCGCGCGGCGATTTCGGGCACAACCCCGCCAAATTTGGCATGCTCCTCGTCTTGGCTGGCGATGATAGAGGACAGCAATGTCACGGAGCCATCTGCGTATCGGCGCAGCACAGAAGCGGCGGTTTCGTCGCAGCTGGATTCAATCCCCAGCACAAGCGCTGACTGCGCGGTCTTGTTGACTTGCAAAGTAGGGGCTGTAACGGCTATGGGCATGGCAGTTTAATGCCCTTAAAGGAGCGCACTTGTCTAGCCTAAGCTCGCAGATCAACACCTTGACCATTGGCACGCGCGGCTCTCCGCTCGCGCTCTGGCAAGCTCATATGGTCCGCGGCGTATTACAGGCTGTTCATGGCTTTGATGATGACGTGATTGAGATTAAAATTCTTAAAACCACGGGCGACGCGATTAAAGGCCATCTCTCAGAATTTGGCGGTAAAGGCCTGTTCACACGCGAACTGGAAGAGGCGCTTCTGGATGGGCGTATAGATATCGCCGTGCATTCGATGAAAGACGTGCCGACAGTAGGCCATGTAGAGCTAGAGATTGGGGCGATATTGCCGCGCGAAGACCCGCGTGACGCGCTGATTGCTAGGCGGGCCAGTTCGCTCGAAGACTTGCCCAAAGGGGCGGTTATTGGCTCGGCCTCTATTCGCCGCCGTGCTCAGCTTGCCAGCCTTCGCTCTGATGTGAGCTTTAAACTGCTACGCGGGAATGTTGGCACTCGCCTCGCGAAGCTTGCGGGCGGAGATTGCGACGCGACGTTTTTGGCCTATGCGGGCCTTAAGCGTTTGGCTCAAAAAGAGGTTGTTACCAAAGTTATTCCCACAGAGGTCATGCTGCCCGCACCAGCCCAAGGCGCGGTGGGGATTGAATGCCGCAAAGACGCTCCGCTAACGATTGCGGCTATTGGCGCGATAGATCATTTTGAAAGCCGTCTTGCGATTACGATGGAACGCAGTTTTCTTCGCGCGCTTGATGGGTCTTGCCGCACGCCGATCGCCGCTCTGGCCGAGGTCGACAATGGGGTGCTGAGTTTTCGCGGGCAAGTGCTGTCCAAGGATGGCCGCTTAAATTACCGCACCGCAGGCGAGCTTAAATTAATTGACCCTGCAAAGGATATTGACGCCGCTGCCGCGCTCGGCTTTGAGCTGGGCGAAAAACTGCGGGCCGATATTGGCGGACGTATTATCTGGGATGAATAAAATCTGAAATGAGTAAAACAGTTTGGATAACGCGCACCCAGCCAAGCGCCAATGAGAGCGCAAAGACGTTCGAGCAGGCGGGTTATAAACCGGTCATTGCGCCGCTTTTAAATGTAGAGCCTAGAGCGGTAGGCAAAACAGTTCCCGATAATGCCGTTTTAGTTTTCACGTCTCAAAATGGCGTGCAGGCCTTTTGCAATAGTGAGATGTGCCGTGACTTGCCTGTCATTACCGTGGGCGATGCGACGGCCGCGCTTGCGCGTGAGTTAGGATTTTTAAATGTGCGCTCTGCAGGGGGTACATCCGATGATATCGCCCCGCTGATAGCTGACGAGCCAGATAAAACCGCAATTTATATACATATCTCAGGGACGCATATACGCGGAGCCGTCAGTGAGGATCTGCGCGCTCGAGGTTTTAAAGCAGAGCGCCGCATTTATTACGGCTCATCTACTGTTCAGACTTTGCCTGATATTGATATAGATAAGATAGATGTGGCGGTTTTCTTTTCACCTATGGCGGCCGAGACTTTAGCGCGTCTTGCACCTGAAACCGCTCATATGAGTGCACTGTCCATAAGCGCCGCGGCTGATACGGCGCTCGGAGCCTTAGTGTTTAAGGACCGTTATATCGCTAAAGCTCCCACGCTTGAGAGCATGATTGCAGCGCTCAATGAGGCGCGTTAGGATAGAGTATGACTGAGACTGACATGACGGAAAATGACGTGTCTTATGACGAGAAATCTGAGACCCATGATTATTCTGAAGCTCAAGATAATTTTGTTGCGGCGCCGCCCGCAAAGATAAAGCGCGGCGTTGGATGGGGCGCTATCTTGCCTCTGTTTCTACTCTCGGGTCTAGGCGGCGCTATAGGCGGCTGGGTGCTGACGCAATATGTCATGCCGAAATATATACCTCTGCCTCAAGCCGAAATTTCTATAGCCCCGAAAGTTAATTTGGGCCCGCTGAGAACCCGCATAGACAGTCTCGAGAAAAAACTTGCCGCTCAATCCAGCGAAATGTCTTTTTTGTCTTCTGAAATTAAATCGGGTTCGGCCACTGTCACAGTGGGCGGCGTGGATAAGGCATTTGATATTACGCCGCTGATGAACCGCCTCAATGATTTGGAGACGCGTCTTGAGGCGCAGGCAGACGGGCCTAGCTCATTATCGCCGTCTGAACGGGCATCTGTTGAAACGGGCGAAATTTTGGACAGCTCTAGCGCCGCTGAAACCTCAGAAAAGGTCATGGCCGCCGCCGCGATACCCGCAAAAGATTATGATGTGGACATCGCCGCGCTTGAGCGCCGCATTGAGAGGCTAGAAGTAGATGTTGAGGAGACGCGCGCTCTGGCCGCCGAGCCGGCTGTTGTGCGTGAAACTGTGCTGCTACCGCCTTTTCCGCGCGGGGCTTTGCTAGAGGCTATGACAGCACCCCGCGACCGCGCTCAGCAAAACTGGCTTGATAAAACACTAAAAAAACACATTTCTGTACGTAACCCACAAGAGGTGGCGCGCGCGGAAGAAACACTGGGCACGATAGAGGCTTTAGTGGAGTCTGGTGATTATACGGCCGCCCTCAAACTCGTGGAGGCGATGCCGTCTGATGTACGCAGTGCGGCGAATGACTGGACGCGCGCGCTTAAAGCCGAAATAGAGACACGCCCCTAAAAAGGTGATAAGGATTTTGACATGATAAAATATGTAATTGCTGTTGTTGTGGCTATGGCCGCTGTCTTGGGACTTTTGCTTTATATTGGCGATGCCTCGCAGCTTCAAATTGTGTCCACTAGTCCGCGGGATTGGCTCAATAAAGACATACAACTTTCGTCTCGCATGGCCGTTGTGATGGGTCTTTTAGGTTTGCTGGGCCTTGCTGTGCTTTGGTCATTTTTATCATTTCTCTTTCGTCTACCGTCACGGCTCAAATCCGGGCTCGGTATGAGAAAACGCAATCAAGCGCTCGACGCTATGGAAGATGCACTTCTCGCAGGCGCTGAGGGTGATGCGGGTAAAGCGCGCAAAAAAGCAGAGCGTGCGCGATCGCTTATTGGCTCAGAAGCACTCGGACGTATTGTCTCCGCTCAATCAGCCGAAGCCTGCGGCGATAACGAAGAAGCGATTGTCCATTACCGCGCTATGCTAGCGGATGAACGCACCGCGCCAACGGGCCGCCGCGGCCTCGCGCAGCAGCTTATGTCTATTGGCGATACGGCTGGCGCGATGGAATTGTCCGAAACCGTATATGCTGAGAATAAAAATGCGCGCTGGGCCTTTGATGTCTTGTTTAACGCTCAAGTCACCGAAGGCCTCTGGGACCGCGCTGCAGAGACTGTGGCCCGCGCTGACCGCCGTAAACATATTGATAAAGAAGTGGCGCGCCGCCGCCGTGCTGTGCTGCTTACCGCGCAGGCTGATAAGCTAACGGATGCGGGAGAGAGCCCTCAGGCCGCGCTTGATTTGGCGCTAGATGCCGCGTCAGATGCTCCCGATTTTGCGCCGGGCGTGGCCCTGGCGGCTAGGCTCTTGCATCAAAGCGGCAATGATAAACGCGCAGGCCAGATTATTGAGAAAGCTTGGGCGCGCCGTCCGCATCCGGCTTTGTCGCTCGCTTACCGCGACGTGCTCGCAGAGGCCTCGCCAAAAACGCGCGCCAAACGTATGAATAATCTTGCGAAAGCAAATGCGGGTCACCGCGAAAGCGCGCTACTCTTAGCCGAAGAGGCTTTGCTGTCTGGAGACGGTGTCGCGGCTTGGTCTTCGCTCTCGCCTTTGGTGAAGGGCGACGGGCCAACTGCCCGCCTCTGTCAACTGGCCTACCGCGCCGAAACTATGCTTAATAACCCGGGGGATGCCCGTATTTGGCTGGAGCGCGCTGCGACGGCGACCGCCGAAGCCGATTGGTCTGACCTTGATCCGAGGGGTGAGGCCTTCGATTATTCCGACCCCGACTGGCGCCGTCTTGTCTTTAGTTTTGGCGATACAGGGGAGCTTATTCATCCGCGCTTTGAAGCTGGCGCCGCGCGCCGCGCTGTACTCGCCTCAAGCCCGCCCGCAGATCAGGCAAACAGCCCCGCCGCTGCGCCGTCGCCAAAGCCTGCTTTGGATAATGTTGCCGCCCGTCAGCCCGATGATCCGGGTGTTAAAGGCAGCGCAGTTGGACAAGTTGAAGACGATCTTGCAGGCCGTCTTGACAGTCTCTTGGGTGATAAGAAAGCGCCTTAACCGACATCTGCTCTATACAATCGCTGCTATACCGCCTAGAGGCCGCAGCTTAAGACGGCCTCTGACCTAGACTCTAGGTGCAATTGTGTGCGGCGCGTCTTTGGGCAAATTGGCCCCATATAAAAAGACGCGATTATGACCGACGCTACAACTATGTCTAAAAAGGCAAAAAAAGAAGCAACCACAAAAGAGCCTGTTGATAATACATCACTGGCACATCCGACGCTCCTCAAAGCGATTACGAAAAAGGGTTATGACAAACTCACCCCCGTTCAAAGTGCGGTGATTGCGCCTGAGCTTGAGGGACGAGATTTGCTCGTCTCGGCTCAAACAGGATCAGGCAAAACTGTGGCTTTCGGCCTCGCGATGGCGTCGACGGTAATCGGTGAAGATGACAGACTATCGCCGGCCGATACACCCCTCGCGCTGGCCATCGCGCCGACGCGCGAACTTGCCCTGCAGGTCAAAAAAGAACTCGATTGGCTTTACCGCGAAGCGGGCGCGAAAACGGCAAGCTGTGTTGGCGGTATGGATATGCGCGATGAACGGCGCACGCTCGCGCGCGGCGTTCACATTGTTGTCGGCACGCCGGGGCGGCTGTGCGATCATATTAAACGCGGCTCGCTCGATATGTCAGGCCTTGAGGCCGTTATCCTCGACGAAGCTGATGAAATGCTCAAAATGGGGTTTCGCGAAGAGCTAGAGCTTATTCTCGCCGCCGCGCCCGAAGACCGCCAAACGCTAATGTTCTCCGCCACTGTGGCCAAGCCGATTGTTGCGATTGCGAAAAAATATCAGCGCGAGGCTGTGCGGGTCAACACAGCCGCCGAAGCGCGCCAACATAATGATATTGATTACCGCGCATTGACGGTCAGAGATTCTGATAAAGAAAAAGCCATCATTAATGTGCTGCGCTATTACGATGCCAAAAACGCGATTGTGTTTGGCGATACGCGCGTCTCGGTGAACCGCATGGTCAGCCGTTTTAATAACCGCGGATTTTCTGTTGTCGCGCTGTCTGGCGAGCTTAATCAAAATCAGCGGTCTGCCGCATTGCAGGCTCTGCGTGATGGCCGCGCCAAAGTGTGTATTGCCACGGATGTGGCCGCGCGCGGGCTCGACCTGCCTGACCTTGAGCTTGTTATTCATGCGGACGTGCCCAAAAACCGAGAAGCCCTCCTTCACCGCTCTGGCCGAACTGGCCGCGCTGGACGCAAAGGTGTCTCGGCGCTTATCGTGCCGCATAAGCGCGTGCGCTATGTCGAGCGGCTTTTAAAATCCGCTAATGTAGAGGCGCGCTGGACACCGCCGCCATCCGTCGAGCAAGTGATTGCGCGCGATAATGTGCGAATGCTCGAAGGTATGGTGCTGGCGGATCCTGTGAATGAAGAAGAGCGCGGTGCCGTGTCCAAAATTTTGGCCGCTTATTCGCCCGAGCATGTTGCCGCCGCTTTTATTCGCCAATACCGCCACGGCCGCTCTGCGCCCGAAGAACTACTCGATGTACCAGATGAAAAGTTTGAACCGCGCGCCAAGAAAGACCGCAAACCGCGCCAAGATTTTGAAAATGGAATTTGGTATTCGCTCAATCTAGGCCGTAAGCAGCGCGCCGAGCCGCGCTGGATACTTCCCATGTTGTCAAAATCTGGCGACCTTAAAAAGCACGAAATTGGCGCGATTAAAATTTCCGAGCGAGAAACATTTGTCGAGATTGCGCCCTCTGGCCTTGACCGTTTTGTCAAAGCGATTGGTCCTGACGGTAAGATTGAAAAAGCCATTACAGCGCGCCGCATTGACGGCAAGCCCGATATGACGGGCCGGAGCGGCAGCGCGCATGAGGCGTTCGTTGATAACCATCCTCCGAGACAGTATCGCGACAAAAAAGGTGGAGACAAGAAACCTTGGAAAAAAGACGCTGTATCCAAGCCTGAAACGATGAAAGCGGCCAAACCGAAAAAAGCCAAAAAACCATTTGACGCCGAAGCTTATGCCAAGAAAAAAGGCCGTGTCTATGATCCCAATGATGATGGTCCCCTAAGCGACGGTCAACGTATGGACCCTGACCAGACAACCGACATATGGTCCGAGGATATACCCAAGCCTAAAAAGCCGCATAAGAAAAAACTCGCTCGCGCGGCCGCCCGCAAAGCCGCAGGTAAGCCTGAACCTGTACAGGGACAGAAGACGGGACGGAAAGGAGGCGGTCATCCGCCCAAGCGCAGCGGCAAGAAATTTGACGGCAGCAAAGGCAAAGCTAAATTTGGCGGTAAGCCGAAAGGGAAAGCGGGTTTAAAGCGAAAGTCCCGAAAATAAGGGATGTAAATAAATTATTTCCGTCTGGGGCAAAGCCCGCTAACACACCCTTATGGAAAATTACGGATTGCTCTCTCTTCTACCGCCCGTACTCGCGATTGGACTTGCGCTTGTCACGCGGCAAGTCTTTCTCTCATTACTCGTGGGGCTTTGGCTTGGTTTTGTTATTCTCGCGGGCGGCAATCCGCTTACGGGCACGTTTGACACGATTAACGGCCTTGTCGACGTGTTTAGCAGCGCGGGCAATACGCGTATTATTCTTTTTACCCTCGTGGTCGGTGCGCTCATCGCGCTCATACAGGTCAGCGGCGGCGTGCAGGGCTTTATCGAGCGCCTCTTGGGCTGGCTTGAGGCCAAAGGCGAGGGGACGAATTCGCGCGTTAAAGTCGAGCTTCTCGCGCTGGCCACAGGCCTCGTATTATTTATTGAAAGCAATATCTCAATCCTGACGGTCGGCACGCTTTACCGCCCCGTCTTTGATAAGCTCGGTATACCGCGCGAGAAGCTGGGTTATATTGCGGATAGCTCCTCCGCGCCGAGCTGTATTTTATTGCCGTTTAATGCGTGGGGCGCCTTTATTACGGGGCTGATTTTAGCGCAGGGTATTGAAAATCCTTTTGGCGAGCTTTTGAAAGCGACGTTGTTTAATTTTTATCCGATGATTGTGATCGCCACGCTTATCTTTGTGATTATCTCTGGCAAAGACATCGGCGAAATGAAGCGCGCCGAAGCGCGCGGCTCATTATTGCGCAGCGGGGCCGTGCCGATGATTGCCGATGATGTCAGCGCCATGGAGATGAAAGACGGCATCCGCCCGCGCGCGCGCAATATGATATTGCCAATTGCCGCCATGGTTTTCCTCATGCCGACATTTTTAATTATGACAGGCTGGGAGAGCGCAGGCGGCTCAATGCTCAAAGCGCTGCAAAGCGGCAGCGGATCAAGTTCGGTTTTATATGCCACCACCTTTGCCTGCGCGCTCGCCTTTATCCTGTATAAAGTGCAAGGGCTTCTTGGGATAAGGGAGATGTTTGACGTCTCGATGAAAGGGATGTCGGGCATGGTGCCCCTCGCCATTTTAATGATGCTCGCCTTTGCGCTTGGTAGCCTCTGTAAAGATCTCGGCACGGGCCAATATGTCGCCGACGTCGCCAAGCAGTTCATCAGCCCCGCTCTTATTCCCGCCATGATTTTCCTGACGGCGTGTTTCGTGGCGTTTTCAACGGGGACAAGCTGGGGGACATTTGCGATTATGATCGCCATTGCAGTCCCGCTCGCAGAGGGTATGGACACCAATGTCAGCCTCGCCATAGCGGCGGCGCTTGGCGGCGGCGTGTTTGGCGACCACTGTAGCCCGACATCCGATACCTCCATCATCACGTCTATGGCGACAGGCAATGACCACATAGACCACATCAGAACGCAATTGCCATATGCGCTCATCGGCGGGGCCATTACGACCGCGCTTTATGTGGGTCTTGGGTTCGCCGGAATTTAATACAAAGAGTTTTTATGCGCTTCATTTATTTAATTACGCTTCTATTTCTGACCGCTTGCGCGCCCAAGCTTGAGCCGGGGCAGGTGATGACCTCGCAAGGGATAGTGCAGGGCAAGACAGAGCAAGGTCTGACGGCTTATCTCGGCCTTAAATACGCTACGGCCGCGCGCTGGGAAGCTCCTGTGCCGACCCCCCAAACTAAAGGCGTTACTGTGCTCGATACCTTTGGCCCTGCCTGTCCGCAGGCGAGACAGGGCGGTATTGGCGAGCAAATACCGACAGAAGATTGTCTTTATCTGAATGTCTTTACACCTGAAGCGGCAACACTAGATTCGAGTTACCCCGTCATGGTTGTCTTTCACGGCGGCGGCTTTATTGCGGGCGCGGGCGGATCGAACGGCGCGGTGCTCGCGCGCGACGGCGTTGTTGTTGTGACCTTAAATTATCGCCTCGGCGCGCTTGGTTTTTACGATTACGCGGGATGGGGCGAGGGCGATATTCGTAACTTCGGCTTGCTGGATCAGGTTGAGGCCCTCAAATGGGTGCAGGCCAATATCAAAGGTTTTGGCGGAAATCCTGATGACGTCACAATCGCGGGCCATAGCGCGGGCGGCATGTCGGTGCAGCTGATGATGGTTAATCCGAAAGCGCGCGGATTATTTCATAAAGCCATAGCGCGGGCAGGCTATGCGAGTTGGCCATTCCGTAAGGCGGCAAATCTTACGGCTGAGCAGCTCGCCGCTGCGCGCCTTCAATCCCTAGACAGCCTTAAAGAAACACCGCTGAAAGACCTTGCCGCCTCTACGCCGAATTTCATACTGCCCTTTATCAATACGCCGCAAATCCCTGCTCAGCCCATAGATATTTTCAGGGACGGCGGCGCAGCAAAAGTCCCCTATATTAGCGGAGCTAATAGCTATGACGGAAACGGCGTGCTCTACGGCGCGGGTTATACGCCGGAAACTTTCCTTGCACTTTACGGCGATGATGTGGAGGGCGTAAAAACGCTCTATGCGGGCGATTTTAAAACATCCGATGAGCAAGCGGCGCAGCGCTTATTTGGCGATGCGCGCTATCTTATATCGGCGCGCGAGTCGGTGCGGGCACAAAATAAATCAGGCGCGAAGGCGTGGCTTTATTACGTCAATGCCTCTGTTCCCAATATGCCCGGCACGCCCCACGGCGCAGAAAGCAGCCTGGTGTGGAGCCCCAATCCTAATCCAATGAAAAACTATTGGCTCAACTTTATTCGCACTGGCAATCCTAATAGTTCTGACCTGCCTGCATGGGACAACAACACATCCGGTCAAGACGCGTGGATGATGTTTGATCCCTTGCCAAAGCCTGCGAATGACTTGCTGACACAGAAGCTCGATTTCATCAATGAGCATCCAGTAGGCGGGGAATAATTGCGGCGCGAATGTTTAAACCGAATGAAATAGGCAGGCTATAATTGCGCGCCCTATTAAATTAATCCCTTAACTCTTCCCAGAAGCGTTTGGCTTTGCCAAGGAAGTTATCTGATTCTGGACTTGTGCCTTGACCCGATTCAGCCTCAAATTCTTGCAATAACTCTTTCTGGCGTTTGGTCAGCTTGCTCGGCGTTTCGACCGACAGCTCGACATACATATCACCGCGCGCATTAGAGCGCAGGACTGACATGCCTTTGCCCTTTAGGCGCATGCGTTTGCCAGATTGGCTACCTTCAGGGATTTTCACTTTAGAGCGGCCGCCGTCAATGGTGGGTATTTCGACGTCGCCGCCAAGCGCAGCTGTCGTCATGGCCAGCGGTGCGCGGCAATAAAGGTTCGCCCCGTCGCGTTCAAATAACTCATGGGGTTTAATCGAGATAAAGAGATAAAGATCACCTCTCGCGCCGCCGCCTTGTCGCCGCGCCGCGGCGTCGCCTTGTCCTGTCAGGCGGATGCGCGTGCCGTCTTCGACGCCCGAAGGGATAGAGACATCGAGCGTGGTTTCTACGCGCTGCTGACCTTGACCATCGCAAGTATTACAAGGGTTGGAGACATATTCGCCTTGTCCGCCGCAGGTAGAGCACGGACGTTCCATGGTGAAAAACCCTTGCTGTGTGCGCACGCGCCCCGCGCCGCCGCAGGTTTGGCACGTCTCGACTTTAGCGCCAGGTTCTGCCCCGACACCGTCGCAACGCTCGCAGTCTTCGGCAATCGGGACATTGATTTCCATATCCTTGCCCGCGAAAGCTTCTTCGAGGCTAATGTCCATTTCATAGCGTAGGTCAGAACCGCGCGCTTGCGTCTGCCGTCCACGGCCGCCGCCGCCAAACATATCGCCAAATCCTCCGCCGCCGGCTGCGCCCCCGAAAATTTGCGAAAATATATCGCCGAAATCTTGGAAACCTTGGCCGGCGCCCATGCCGCCGCCTTGCTCGAACGCGCGGTGGCCCATACGGTCATAGGCCGCGCGTTTCTGGCTGTCCGATAAAATACCGTAAGCTTCGTTAAGTTCTTTGAAACGCGCTTCCGCCTCTGGGTCATCGGGATTGCGGTCAGGGTGACATTCCATGGCCTTTTTACGAAAGGCCGATTTCATAGTCTTTTCATCCGCTGTTTTATCAACGCCAAGTGTTTCGTAATAATCGCGTTTTGCCATAGCCTCTTACCTGTCCTTAAGCGCAAGAATACGCTGAATTTGTTTGGGCCAAAGCGCGGCTTGGCCGTGGGCGCGCGCGGCTTTGCTCATACGCGTGCGCAGCCCCTTATCTTTAATCAATCTCTCAAGCGCGGCTGTGACATTTTTTGTGTCAGCGGCGTCTATAATAAGAGCCGTTTCACCATCAATGCTCGCGTCTGGCGCGCCGCCGGCATTGCCAGAAACGGCAGGAAGTCCGTGAAGCGCCGCCTCAAGATAGGTAATACCAAAGCCTTCGCATTGATCGCCAATTCTGCGGCCAGCTTGCACGAAAATATCCGCGCTTTCAAATAGGGCGGATTTTCGCCCGCCTTCGACGCGTCCGGCAAACACCACTCGCTCTTTAAGGCCCTGTGTTTCGACAAGGTCTTCAAGCCGGGAGCGGTCATCACCAATCCCGGCAATAACAAGCTGGGCGTCTATCTTTTTATCTCTTAATTGCGCGAGCGCCAAAATGGCTTGGTCAACGCCCTTCCAATCAATCAGGCGGCAAAGTGCCAGAAGCCGTATGGTATTAGTGGGCCAGAGGTTTTCAGCAAAGGCCGTGTCATCTTCGCTTGGCGAGCTCGGCGGCGCCACAGGCGGGTGCATGAGGGTCGGGGTGAGTCCTTCAGGTAGAAATGGGGCTGCGCGCTCTGCCGTATCGCGCGAGACGGCAATTAGGCCGCTCGCTTTAGACAGCGCCTTTTGGATGCGCGCCTGTTTAGGGTATGCGGCGCCCGCGCGCCGCGGATATTCATTGCCGTGCGCATAGGTTATCACGGGAATGGATAGACCGTTTGGGAGATGCTCAAGGCTCTTCCAGCTATCAGCGAAAATATAATCATCTTTAGAAGCCGCCTTTGCAACCGCTATGCCCTTAAGGCGGCGGCGCAGCGGTTTTAATCCGCCAAATCGTGTCACCCGGTAAGGCGCAGACGTTTCTCTGTCAAAATTGGCGGCGGCTTTGTCGCCATCTGCAAAGACATGAACCGTCTCGCCAGAGGCTACGGTAAACCGCGCTAAAGCTGACATGAGGTTTTCAATCCCGCCTGAGCGGGGAGGGAAGGCCTGTGCAGAGAGGATCATCACTATGATTAGGGAATTTAAAAGGCGGCCCACATTTTCATGAGGGCCGCATTAAATTTTAAAGACCGTGTCTTACGACTTGTCGTCATCGACGTCTTCAAATTCAGCATCCATGACGTCATCATCGTCGTCATCTGCTGCATCGTCAGAGGCTTTCATTGGCCCATCGTCTTCATCGGCTTGAGCGTTAGCATAGATGGCTTCGCCCATTTTCATGACCGCGGCTGTCAGGACTTGAACTTTGTCTTCAATCGCAGCTGTGTCATCCGTTTCGGCCGCTTCGCGGGCTTCTTTGATGGCGGTTTCAATGTCTTCGCGCTGCTCTTCTGTAATGCTCTCGCCGTGTTCTTTGAGATCATTTTCAGCTTTATGCGTCAAAGCTTCAGCCTGGTTCTTGGCTTCGGCTAAGGCGCGACGTTCTTTATCGCTATCAGCATTAGCCTCAGCGTCTTTGACCATAGCGTCAATATCAGCATCAGACAGTCCGCCGCTCGCTTGGATACGGATTTGCTGTTCTTTGCCTGTGGCGTTGTCTTTGGCCGAGACATTGACGATACCGTTGGCATCAATATCGAATGTAACTTCGATTTGCGGCATGCCGCGCGGCGCGGGCGGAATACCGACCAGATCAAATTGACCGAGAAGTTTATTGTCTGCGGCCATCTCGCGCTCACCTTGCGAGACGCGGATGGTCACAGCCGATTGGTTATCTGCCGCCGTTGAATAGACTTGAGATTTCTTGGTCGGAATTGTTGTGTTGCGGTCAATCATGCGCGTAAACACGCCGCCTTCGGTTTCAATACCAAGGGACAGAGGCGTAACGTCAAGAAGTAGAACGTCTTTAACGTCGCCTTGCAAAACGCCTGCTTGAATGGCCGCGCCCATGGCGACGACTTCATCAGGGTTCACGCCTTTATGCGGCTCTTTACCAAAGAACTTGGTCACGGCGGCTT
>CAZFWZ010000062.1:0-16471 GCA_964522765.1 uncultured Caulobacterales bacterium
GCGAGGCTATAGCCTAGAAAACGGGCATCTGCTTGCCTCATAATCCGGTCGCGCGTCACCTTGGCTACGATAGAGGCTGCCGCAATTGATAGGCTGCGAGCATCTCCCTTTATAATTAGCGATTGTTCGCACGACAGCGGCGCGGCTTTATTGCCGTCAATCAGTGCATGGTCCGCGCGAACGGGCAGATCTTCCACAGCCCGCGCCATTGCGGTAAGGCTCGCTTGCAATATATTAATTCTGTCAATTTCTTCAGGCTCGGCAATGCCTATGCCGACATAGCAGCTCTTCATAATTTCATTCAGCAAATGTTCACGCGAGATTTCGGATAAGACTTTACTGTCGTTGAGGCCGCCTGGTATTTGTCCCCCCTTAGTGGGATTAGCAAGTATCACAGCGGCTGCAACAACAGGGCCAGCAAGCGGGCCGCGCCCGGCTTCGTCTACACCGCAAATGCGCGAAAACCCTTTCGCACACAAAGCGGTCTCAAAGCTCAAATCTGGGCGTTTTGGAAGAGGCGACGTTAGGCGATGCAGATTCATAAGGGCGGCATAAGCTAATTTGCAGCCGCTGTGTAGAGTTTGGCGCAATTGCTGCATGGAAGGCGCGCGAAAGTGCTGTACTTTTTGCAGCTTGGCCCTTTTTTGGACATTAAAGGTCTGTTAATAAGCTTCCTAAGTCCTGGAAGCCTTTAGAGTAAGGCATAGAAATTGGAGTAAATACCATGATGAAATATATCACAGCTGCAGCTGTCTCTGCATTTGCTGTTGCAGCATATTCTGTTCCAGCCACCGCCGCTACCATCACGGATTCCGTGAGTTGTGAAGCCGAAGGCGGCACAATGGTCAATGTGAAGAACTCTGACTTTTGCCTCGTGCCTATTCGCGATGCGGAATATGCGGACCCCATCTATGATGGTAACCAACTTGGTGTCGTTGATTGCCCCGGCAGTAAGCTTAATGATGGCAAATATTGCATGTATCCTGTCACAATCCGTCCAGCCCCAGCGGCGCAAGCCAGCACAGCGGCTGACGTGGCAACCGAGGCCGCGGAAGACTTTGTCGCAACTGACGAGTAATCCTTTCCGGCATTTAGAATTGAACCCGTCTTCATGTCTATGAAGGCGGGTTTTTTATGCGTAATTGTGTCTTGCACGAGAATGTCAGTTGCGAAGGCGGCCGGAGCGCGGCAGTAACGCCTAATGTTATGTGCCGTCATACCAACTTTAAACGCCGGTGACCATATAGATGGTTTACTGAGTGATTTGGCGGGGCATGAGATGAATGTCGTGGTTGCGGACGGCGGCTCTTCTGACGAAACGATTGCAATGGCAATACGCTCAGGCGCTCGCCTTGCTATCGGTTCCGCGGGACGCGGGACACAGCTTTCGCGCGGAGCAAGCTGGGCTGCAAAAACATGTAGCCCTGATTGGTATCTCTTTCTTCATGCGGACTCCAGATTGGGGAAAGACTGGGCGCTGGCGGTTACCCTGCATATGAATAAACACACTGATAAAGTAGGCTACTTTCGCTTTCGCGCAGATGCGAAAGGCTGGAAACCTCGGCTGATGGATTTTTGTGTGCGCTGGCGCGAACTTACATTTGGCGGACCTTATGGTGATCAAGGACTTTTAATCTCGCGCGAGCTTTATGAGACAATAGGCGGTTATCAAGACATGCCGCTCTTTGAAGATGTCCAGATTGTTGACGCGCTGGAGTCAAAAAAACAACTGCGCCGCCTGCCGAGCAATATCTATACAGATGTAAGCTGTTATGAACGCGACGGTTATTGGGCGCGTACGACGCGAAACTTGCGGCTTCTAAAAGCCTATCGGCGCGGTGAAGATATGGCCGTGTTGCTTGACGCATATAACAAACCTGCCGCCTAAAGATAAAATTATGAGACCGACGCTTATTATAATGGCTAAAGCCCCGATTATGGGCCGCGCGAAAACACGGCTTGCGAAAGATATTGGCACGGCCCACGCTAAACGTATCTACCGCGCGATGATGGGCGAGGTTATTCGAGCGACCTCTGATCCACGTTGGGACACGGTCCTCGCCGTCACGCCGATATCTCTCATGGGAAAAGTGCCTGACTGGCGCGGGCAAAAACAAATCCCGCAAGCATCGGGTTCTCTGTCTCCAAGGCTTGCGGCTGTGTTTGCGCGAAAGGGCAAAATCATTTGCATTGGCACAGATTGCCCAGATGTGAATGCGGGCGATATCGCTAAGGCGTTTAAATCCATTGGGCGGGGCCGCCATGTGCTGGGTCCTGCCGATGACGGCGGCTTTTGGCTTATCGGTACGCAAGGCCCCGCGAGGACTGATTTATTTGATAATGTGCGCTGGTCTCACGCAGAAACACTCAATGATATGGAAGCCCGCTTTGACGGGCGTGTCACCAAGTTGCGTATGCTGATTGATGTGGATGACCTTAAGGCGCTTCGTGCGCGCAAGAGATTATTTTAAGTCCTTTACCTCTTTAGCAGGTGTCTCGCCCGCCTCCGCATTTACTTTGGCGGCGAGTAGTTTGAGCGTGTGGTCGGGAAGTGAGATGTCACCGCCCTTGCCGTGGCCCGGCACGACGGTTTTTGCGTCTTTATAAACAGCTTTGACATAACGCAGCGTCTCTGGCCAAGCCGTAAGGTCTGCGTCTTCTATATTACCAAGCGTTTTAGTTTCTGCCCCGCGTATCAAGCAGCTGCCGTAAAGCACGCCCGCCTCTGGGATATAAACGACGAGGTTATCTGGCGCGTGGCCTGACCCGGGATAGGTGACTTCAAGAGTGCCAATTTTTACGCGTGATTTAGGATCTTTCAGCGCGACCACGGATGTGTTGGGTACCGCAAAACCGCTGCGCGCCGCCAAAGCAGGCGTATCGGGGTGGGTATAAATTTCAATGCCTTCACGTTCGGCGGCGTCCACGCCAGACACGCGGTCAGCGTGATGATGAGTAATCACCATTTTCGTGACAGGCTTACCAGTTTCGGTTTTTATGGCCTCTAGAAGCGCGAGAGTTGCGAGTTCGCCCCACGCGCCGTCAACGAGAACAACATCATCGCCGTCCATCACCACAAGGCCATTGCTTGAGATTGGCGCCTGTCCAGGAAGTTTGTAATTAGTCGTATGGACCCATACATCCTCCGCGATCTTGGCGAAGCTAACAGGGTAATCGGCTTTGAGGCTGGTAAGGAAAGTGTCGGCTTTAGGGGCGGTTGTCGTTTTGCCGCCGCAAGAGGCAAGGCCGAGCACAGCGGCAGTGAAGGCGACAGCAGTCAGGCGAGAGAGGGTCATAATAAGCTCCTTAGAACGTGCATTTAGGACATGCTTGCCATGATTTCAACTTAAGTTGATAGGCTTTCACTTGCAGCCTTCGGCGCGTTCTGACACAGCTAGATCATGAAAAATTATCGTCTTTACGCCGCGCCTGTAAGTTTATTTTCTGGAAAGGCGCGCGCTTATTTGCGCTGGAAGGGCACGGCTTTTGACGAAGTGTTGACCACAACTGAGGTCATGCGCGAAGTCGTGCCTAAAATTGGCTGGGCCGTTATTCCTGTTCTTGAGACAAAAGAGGGTGTGCTGGTCCAAGACACTGTAGATATTATAGAGCATATCGAAACTTCTGAGGGCGGTGTATCTGTCTATCCCGAAAACCCACTGCTCAATTTTGTCTCTGCACTCTTGCATGTTTACGGCGATGAATGGTTGACGCTTCCCGCTATGCATTACCGCTGGCATCATAATGAAGAGTGGACCTATAGCGAATTTGGCCGCATGGCTGCGCCCGACGCGGATACGGAGACGCAGGTAAAAATTGGCACAAAACGTGGGCAGATGTTTAAAGGCTTTGTGCCTATGCTGGGCATCACAGACGAGACGCGCGGCTGTATTGAAAGCTCTTATGAAGCTTTCTTAGATGAGTTTTCCGCCCATCTTTCTGAGCATAAATTTTTGCTTGGCGGGAGACCGAGTATAGCAGATTTTGCTTTTTACGGGCCGCTTTACGCCCATCTTTACCGTGATCCCGCCTCAGGCGAGATAATGAAATCGCGCGCTCCGAAAGTGGCGGCTTGGGTGAAGCGGCTTCGGGATGGTGATTACGGTGAGGGGGGGCTTGAAGCCGACATACCAGCGACTTTATTGCCTCTCTTATCCCGCCATTTCAAAGAACACATGGCGGTCTTATCTGCGGCTAATACGCTCTTAAAAAGCTGGGCCGCAGGACAAGAGGCTGGCGCAGAGCTGCCGCGGGCCTTTGGCATGACGCCGTTTCAAGTCGGTGATTGCACCGGCCAAATTATTGCGCGTCCGTTCTCTCTCTTGCGCCTTCAAGCCGCGATGGATGTTTATGCGAGCCTCAATGAAACTCAGAGGGCTAAGGCTGATAAAATGCTGAAAGAGACTGGCGGCGAGGCGCTCATTGATTTTGAAATGGGCGCGCGGCTGACGCGAGTGAACTACAAACTCGTTTTAGCAGGCTAAGCGATGAGCGGATTGTCAGGAAAAACCATCCTTGTCACAGGGGCCTCGCGGGGCATTGGCAGAGCCTTGAAATCCGTCTGCGAAAGCCAAGGTGCGGTGGTCATTGCGCATGCGAGTAAGCACAGCGAAAATACGGACGAGACCTTTATATATGAAGATTTGTCAAAGGTGGGCGCGGGCGAGCGGCTTTTTGCCGCCGCTTTAAAACGCTATAGCCATATTGACGGCATTGTTAACAATGCAGGTGTTTATGTACCAAGCCCTCTGACGGGCGAGGGTTGGGGTAAGGGCTGGGCGGTAACCATGGCGGTGAATGTGCAGGCCCCGGCCGATATTTGCCGCGCCGCCATTACTCATTTCAAGCATATGGGCGGAGGCACGATAATCAACATCGCGAGCCGTGCCGGGCACAGAGGCGACGGCATGGATCATGCTGCGTATGCCGCGTCCAAAGGCGCGGTCTTAGCGATGACGAAAACATGGGCAAGGGCCTTGTCCGGCGAAAACATTCATCTCTACGCCTTGGCCCCGGGCTGGGTCGAAACGCGCATGGCTCCGCAAGATATTGAAAACCGTAAAAAAGCGGTTGCTGACATTCCGCTCGGCCGGGTGGCGCAGCCTGAAGAAGTTGCGAATATGGCGGCGTTTTTACTCTCGGGTGCTTGCTCTTCTGCCGTAGGCGCAACCATCGATATTAACGGCGCGAGCTATGTTCGCTAAAGCTCATCAATTTTGGCTTTGAGGCTGAGCATATCGCGCCAGACATCGCGTTTGAGGTGCGGCTGACGCAGTAGATAAGCGGGATGATAAGTAATCAGCGCTGGGATTGAAGCCTCGCCGTCTTTGGTTTTGACGTTAATATTTTCCCAGCTGCCACGGCTCTTAGTTATACCCTTGAGCTTTGTCAGCGCCGCCATTGAGGCGCCGCCGATTAACACGATAATTTTTGGCTGAATAAGCGCTATATGGCGGCGAATAATCGGCAAACATATGGCGATTTCCTCATCATTAGGCTTGCGGTGGCTTGCCGGGTGCCAGTTACACACATTGGTAATATAAAGCGTGTCTTCGTTCAGGCCGATGCTTGCAAATATCTTATCAAGCAGCTGTCCTGCGGGGCCAATAAAAGGCTTGCCCGCCGCGTCTTCTTGCGCGCCGGGGGCTTCGCCAATAACCATAATATCAGCGCTGGGGTTGCCGCGCGAGACAACGGCGCCGCGTGCGCCGTCCGATAAGGTGCCTGCATTAAATTTTTCAATCGCGGCTTTAAGTTCAGCGGCGGATTTGCATTTCTCGGCCATAACCTCGGCGGCTTTGATGAGCGCGTCATGAGGCGCTGCCGCAAGGGGGGCGGCAGGGCGCGCGGCCTTAGTTTTGCCCGCGGGCCGCACGGGTTCGCGTTTTAGAGATGCGCGTTTTTTTGGTTTTGGCGGCGCGAGGGCCGGGGTTTCTACGCCGGCTTCATCCCACCATGAGAGTACAGAGCTGAGTGATTTTTCTAATTGAGCGGCATCCATAGACATAGACTATACGACTAAGTGCTGGGACGCAAAATTGTGCTGACATTACTTTCAATGCAGGCGATAATTTCAGAGGCAATATCTTTGCCCGTTGCCTTTTCAATGCCTTCAAGTCCCGGCGAGGAATTGACCTCAAGAATTTTCGGCCCTGTATCGCTGCGAAGGATATCTACCCCCGCGACATGCAGCTTCATGGCTTTAGCCGCTTTCAGCGCGGCGCGGCGTTCTGCGCGCGAGAGCTTGGCGGGCTTGGCGCTACCGCCTTGGTGCAGGTTAGAGCGAAACTCGCCGGGCGCGCCTTGGCGTATCATTGCGCCGGTAACTTTGCCGTTCACGACCAAACATCGCAGGTCGGAGCCATTGGCTTCTTTAATAAATTCTTGGACAAGAAAGTGAGCGTCCAGTCCGCGAAACGCATCCACTAGCGCGCTGGCGGCCTTTTTTGTATCCGCCAAAATCACGCCTTTGCCTTGCGTGGACTCAAGGAGCTTTACGACCACTGGCGAGCCGCCGACGAGGTCTAAAATTCCATGGGTATCGTGATAGCTTCGGGCAAAAGCCGTGTGCGGCATATCGAGGTGGTGCTCCGCCAATATCTGGTGGGCAAGCAATTTGTCGCGCGAGTTTCCAATTGCGCGCGACGTGTTCAGACAAAATACGCCCATGCTCTCAAATTGACGCACAACCGCCATACCGTAAAATGTTAGGCGCGAACCTATACGCGGAATAACAGCATCATAACGCGGTAGGGCCGTGCCGTGATAATGCACTTCGGGTTTATGGGCGTTAATCGACATATAACAGCGGCGGGTCTCTATACATTCAATGACATGGCCGCGCGCCTGCGCCGCTTTGATCATAGACCCGTTAGAGTAATTATTTGGTTCCTGCGTAAGGATGGCGATGCGCAGCGGGCGGTTGGCCGAGCTTTTACGGCGCTTAAGTTTTTTATAGGCCGTATAGCTAAGCTCCTCTTGCTGAAAGGATAGCGAAGGCATGATTGCAATATCTTCTGAAAGCGCCCCGCGGCCTAAAAGCATGCGGTAGCCCATAGTCTCGCGGTTCGTCAGCGTAATTTCAATATCCCATGTGCGACCGCCCACAGTGATGGGAGAAGAAATAACGTAACGCGATTCTGATACGCCGTTACTGCTCACCACTCTGCGGCGGTCAATCACTTTGGCTGAGCAAACAACTTCTAGGCTTGAATCTGTTGGGTCAGGGTGCATGATAAAACGCACTTGTGGGTTGTCATCATCCCCGAAAGGCTCAATGGCAACGGCGTGGAGGGCGGAAGTTTTTGCGCCTGTATCAATTTTCGCTTTAATCGCAGGCAGGCCAAGCGCTGATAAATTCACCCATTCTTCCCAGCCGATTGAAAATGTGTCGATCATTGTGATATCTTTCCAATAGGGCGGCGCTTAACCATTCGTTATGCGGCGTCATGCGCCTTTACGAGAGCGCTCTTTCCCGCTAATTTAATAACTAAGATAAGCGCGCAAAGCGAGTCACATCAGCGCGAGACCTAAACTTTATGGGGACGGATATGTCAGATAAAATTGAACGCGAAAGCATGGAATATGACGTTGTTATCGTCGGAGCTGGACCTGCGGGTCTCTCAGCGGCGATAAGGCTTAAGCAGCTTAACGCTGACTGTAACGTTGTTGTGCTCGAAAAAGGCTCCGAAGTGGGCGCGCATATTCTGTCTGGCGCGGTTTTAGACCCGATTGGACTCAATAAACTTATCCCTGATTGGAAAGAAAAAGGCGCGCCAGTTAAAACGGAGGTCAAAAAAGACAAGCTTTTATTGCTCGGACCTGCGGGATCGTTTTCAGTGCCAAACTTTATTATGCCGCCTTTGATGCACAATCACGGCAACTATATTGTCTCTATGGCTAATGTCTGCCGTTGGCTGGCCGAACAAGCTGAAAGCCTTGGGGTTGAAGTCTTTCCCGGCATGTCGTGCTCCGACTTGGTTTACGGCGAGAACGGTGAGCTTAAAGGCGTTGTTGCTGGCGAGTTTGGCCTGAGTAAAGATGGCAGTAAAGGCGAAGGCTATGAGCCTGGCATGGAGCTGCATGGTAAATATGTCTTCTTATCGGAGGGTGCGCGCGGTTCGCTATCAAAGAAATTGATCGCGAAATATGAACTCGACGCAAAATGTGATGTACCAAAATTTGGCCTTGGCATGAAAGAAATCTGGGACATTGATCCGTCTAAGCATGAAGAAGGCACCGTTATCCATACTGCGGGCTGGCCTTTGGGCTGGAAAGCGGGCGGCGGCTCATTTCTGTACCATGCCGAGAACAACCAAGTCTTCCTTGGCTATATTGTCGATTTGAATTATAAAAACCCGCATCTATATCCTTATGCTGAATTTCAGCGCTGGAAGCATCACTCTGCAATTAAAGATTTGCTCGAGGGCGGCAAGCGTGTGGCTTACGGAGCGCGCGTCGTGACCAAAGGTGGCTATCAATCTATTCCGCAAACAGCCTTTCCGGGCGGCGCGCTTCTTGGGTGCTCGGCAGGCCTTGTGAACTTACCGCGCATTAAAGGTAATCATAACGCTATGCTGTCTGGCATTGCAGCGGCCGAAGCGGCGAGTAAGGCGCTGGAGGCTGGACGCGCCGGCGATATTCTGTCCGATTATGACCGTGAGCTTCGTCAAGGCGAGGTGGGTAAAGATCTTAAACCTGTCCGCAATGTCGCGCCGCTTAATGCGCGGTTTGGCCCGCTGCTCGGCGGTATGTTGATGGGCGGTGCTGATATGTGGGCGGCCACGATATTTAAGATAAATATTTTTGGCACGTTATCCCACGGTAAAGACGACGCACAGTCCACAGGTAAAGACGAAGATTTCAAGCCAATTGATTACCCTAAAGCTGACGGCGTGATTTCTTTTGATCGCCTAACTAATGTGAGCTTTACGGCGACAAATCACGGCGAGGACCAGCCAAGCCATCTTAAGCTCATTGATTCTTCTGTGCCTATTGCGGTGAACCTGCCTGTCTATGATGAGCCTGCTCAGCGTTACTGTCCTGCAGGTGTTTATGAAGTTTTGCGCAATGATGACGGCGGAAATCCGAAGTTTAATATTAATTCGCAAAACTGCATTCACTGCAAGACTTGCGATATCAAAGACCCCAGTAAGAACATTGTATGGGACGTGCCTGAAGGGGCAGGCGGGCCAAATTATCCTAATATGTAGCTTCTCTATGTAATTGATTGTTTCGCTTTGCACGATTGACGTGCAGTAAGTATTTTTGTTTTGCCCTAAGGTTTTTATGTCCCTGTTAAATTTCCCTTTCTTGCAAATTCCGTTTGGCCAAATTGTGCTTAGCGCATTTAAAGTTGTGCCTTTGGTTCTGACGGGCGCAATTGGCATGAGCGTAATGTCTCTTGGGTCTTGCTCAACCACACCCCAAACACGCTTTGAAAGCTCGGACGCAACTCCAGAAGGTAAATTGTTTGGAGATTATCTGGCAGGCACCTATGCCAATCATGTGGCCGATGCTCAGGCGCGGTCCGAACTTTTCACCCGTGCCTTTAACCAAGATCTCAACGATGCCTCCTTGGGCCGCCGCGCGATTACATCTGCGGTCACAGCGGGTGATTTTGATTTGGCTTACAGTCTTTCGGCGCGGGTTAATAAAATAGCGGGCGGCGAGTCTATGGCGAATGCCCTCCTCGGCACGCGTGCCTTTAAGGACAGTCAGTACAATAACGCGATTGCAGAATTAGGCCGCGAAACACCAGACCTTACGGTTTCGCTCATGTCCCAAATAATGCAGGGCTGGGCCCAGCAGGGGGCGGGTGATTTGGCCGCGGCGCGCAACACCTTATCGACCTTGCCTGCAGGAAGCTATTTTTCAAAATTTGGCCTGTTGCAGCTTGCAGAGCTTGAATTTGGCGCGGGAAATCATGAAGCCGCTATAAAATCCTTGGATGAGCTGAGCGCGCAAGATGCGGAAAGCTTGGAAGTTGAACTTGTGCAGCTTAGAGCCCGCGTGATGGATAGCAGCGGTGATAAAGCGGGCGCACTCACATTTCTTGAAGAATATTCCGATGAAAACGGCACCTTTGAAACAGGCCCCATTCCAGCTTTTATCGCGACGCTAAAGTCTGGAGGCACCCTTGAAGGGCCGCGTTCGCCGCAGCAAAATGCAGCACGGGCCCTGACAGAAAGCTCCTTTGGATTTTTCGTCCAAGCGCGGGCATTTGATGTGGCGGAGGTTTTTCTGCGCGTTGCGACAGAACTCGACCCACAGTATGATAAGGCCCGCATGTGGACGGGGGAAATCCTCGCCTTTGAACGCCGTGATGATGAAGCACTTGCTATGTTCAGATCTGTGTCAAAAGACTCGCCCTATTGGGTGTCGTCTAAGCTGTCTGAAAGTCTGTTCTTTTCCGGACGTGATCGCGATGATGAGGCCTTAAAGGTTTTGGAAAACCTCAATAAGGAGCAGCCTTCATTTGTCACGCGAAGCGCGTTGGGACGGGCTTATCTTATCAAAGAAGATTATGAAAATGCGTTGCCCTATTATTTGGCGCTGGTCACGAGTTTGACAGAGGAAGAACTCAAAGAAGATCCCAATAACCTATTTTTGCGCGGCGTAGCTTATACTGAAACTAAAAACTGGGACGCGGCTAAAGCGGACTTTCAACGTGTTCTATCTTATGATCCAGATCATTCGGACGCGCTTAATTATCTCGGCTATACATGGGTGGACCGCGGCGAGAATCTCACCGAAGCTTTCGATATGATCCGCCGCGCTCTGGAGCTTGAACCTAATTCGGGTGCCATTACTGACAGTCTGGGCTGGGCGCATTATAAGCTGGGCGATTATGAAGAAGCGAAAGGTTTTCTGGAAGACGCCGTTGCGCTTGATCCGGATTCCGCGACAATTATTGATCACCTAGGGGATGTCTATTACAAACTCGGTCGGACGCGCGAAGCAGGTTATCAGTGGCAGCGCGCCCTTGAATATGACCCTACAGATAAAGAACGCCGCGACATTCAGGCGAAATTAACAGGCGGTTTGTCTGCGGTGAAAGCCGCGCCTTAGCCGCTATGTCGGGGCCCCATATACTAACGGAGCCCGCTAAGGCGAAGGTTAATCTTACGCTCCATGTTGGGCGAGTCATCGCTGATGTTACCGACCTTTATTTTGGCTATCATCCTCTAGATAGCCTTGTCGTTTTCGCCGATATTGGCGATGTCATTACCGCTGAGCTGGCTGACGAAACGACATTGTCAATTACCGGTCCTTTTGCAAAGGGGTTAAGTGCAGGCCCTGACAACCTTATACTCAAAGCGGTAAAAGCGGTCTCGGCTCATGGGGCCGTGCCCGCGCTTAAAATAACGTTGACAAAAAACCTCCCTGTTGCGGCTGGGCTTGGCGGGGGAAGTGCCAATGCGGCCGCTATGCTGCGGGTATTGTCTCGCCTTGTAGAGCTGCCCCAAAATATTTGGGACGACATCGCCCTGTCGCTGGGCGCTGATGTGCCTGTTTGTCTACTGTCAAAAACGTCTCATATGACAGGAATAGGCGAAGGCGTTTTTCCTGTCACTGAGCTGAGCGCTATGCCAGCTGTTTTAGTTAATCCTGGCGTCCCAACGCCGACGGGGGGTGTGTTTAAAGCTTTTGACGAAATGACGGGCGCAAATGCGCCGCGCGAGACGCCGCGACCGCAACTACCGCAAGGTGACATGCTCGCGCGCGCGCTGGATGGCCGCAATGACCTCGAGCGGCCTGCAATTGCCGCCGTGCCGATTATCAATGATGTCTTGCGGGCGCTTTCTGGACAAAACGGCGCGCAAATTGCCCGCATGTCAGGCAGCGGGGCGAGCTGTTTTGCATTGTTTGAAAGAGCGTCTCAAGCTCAGGCCGCTGTGGAGGTCATCGCCAAATCCTACCCAGACTGGTGGGTGATAGCCACTCAGTTTGGTAATTAATTTATACGGTCCACAACATAGTCGGCGAGGTCTTGTAAGGTGTTGCGCCAGTCAGATTCAGGAAAAATATTGAGGGCTTCACGCGCTTCTGCGGCATATTGATGGGCCATATCGAGCGTGCTTTTAAGCGCGCCAGCGGCTCTCAGCAAAGACACTGCACGTTCCAAATCGACATCTCTTTGCTCATGATCAACAATCACGCGGCGCCAGAACTTGGCCGTGTCTTCGTCGGCGTTTTGATACGCGCGAATAAGGGGAAGAGTGACTTTTCCTTCACGGAAATCATCGCCAATGGATTTTCCAAGCGCGGACTCGAACCCGCCGTAATCTAGAGCGTCATCAACAAGCTGAAAGGCGAGGCCAAGCTTAAGGCCATAATCTTTCAGCGCGGCGCATTCAGCTTCGCTTCGGCCCGCAATGACAGGCGCGACTTCGGTGGCGGCGGCAAACAGGGCGGCTGTTTTGGCGGAAATGACTTCAAGATATTCCGCTTCGGTCATGTCGATATTACGCAGCGCCGCGAGCTGCTGCACTTCGCCTTCGGCAATCACAGAGGAGGCATTAGAGAGAATGCCAAGCGCGCGCATATTATCTGTTTCAACCATGAGGTTAAAAGCCCGGGCAAAGAGGAAATCGCCGACCAAGATTGAGGCGCTATTGCCCCATATGAGATTGGCGGGTTTTTTGCCGCGGCGCAGCGCGCTTTCGTCCACCACATCATCATGTAGCAGCGTCGCCGAGTGAATAAACTCAACGGCGGCGGCGAGCTTATGATGGCTGTCACCTTCATATCCGCACATGCGCGCGCAGGACACGGTCAATAACGGCCGAAGACGTTTTCCGCCTGCGCCGACCAAATGTGCGGCCAAGTCTGGGATCATGCCAACAGGGCTTTGCATACGCTTCAAAATAATTGCGTCAACAGCGGCCATTTCGGATGAGGCAAGGCCAAAGAGCCGTTCCGCCGGGGTTGGCGGCAGGGGACTGCTTTTGTTAATTTTAGCAGGTGCGTTCACTAGAGACCTCGTTAATAATGACAAACTACGCGTCTTATTCGGCGCGGGCAAGCCCTTAAGACGGGCTAGACCGTCGCACGTTCCTATGGCAAGCGGGACTTATGAAAACGATATTAAAAACTGTCAATCCAGCCACGCTCAGCTTTGCCGAGGCCGTATTGAAAGATGCCGAGATCCCTTGTTTTGTGCTCGACCAACATATGAGCGCGATGGAAGGGTCTATTGGGGCTATTCCGCGCCGCCTTAATGTTATTGATGAAGATGCAGACGATGCGCGTCAGGCCCTTACAGATGCAGGGCTTGGCGAGTTTGTTTTCTATCGGTAGCCACCAAATTTCTATGCCAACTAACCCTTGCTTTCGCGCCGCAATTTAATAGTTTGCGTTCAAACTCACACGGGCTTCCCGCTATGCCAAAGACGTCATCTGCCACTCCGAATAGTCTCTCTTTCCAAGACTTGATTTTGACGCTGCAAAGCTATTGGTCAAAACAGGGCTGCGTTATATTGCAGCCTTTTGATACTGAGGTCGGCGCAGGCACGCTTCACCCTGCTACCGTTTTGCGCTCTTTGGGGCCAAAGCCGTGGAATGTGGCCTATGTGCAGCCCTCTCGCCGCCCGGCGGATGGGCGCTACGGCGATAACCCAAACCGCCTTCAGCATTATTACCAGTTTCAAGTCATCATGAAGCCCAATCCGAAAAACCTGCAAGAGCTTTATCTCGGCAGCCTAGATGCCATTGGCATTGACCGCGATTTGCACGATATCCGCTTTGTTGAGGACGACTGGGAGAACCCCACGGTTGGCGCATGGGGTCTGGGCTGGGAAGTTTGGTGCGACGGTATGGAAGTGTCGCAATATACCTATTTTCAGCAAGTCGGCGGGCTGGACCTCGACCTTGTTTCGGGTGAGCTAACTTACGGGCTAGAGCGCCTCGCCATGTATGTACAAAATGTCGATAATGTTTACGATCTTCGTTTTAACGATGCGGGCGTGAGCTACGGCGATGTGTTCCACCAAAATGAGGTGCAGCAATCCACCTATAATTTTGAGCATTCCAATACGGATAATATTCTTGAGCGTTTCAAAATGGCGGAAAGCGAATGTCAGGCCTTGCTTGCGCTTGAAAGTCCATTGCCGCTCCCCGCATATGAGCACGCCCTCAAGGCCTCGCATTTATTTAATCTGCTCGATGCGCGCGGCGTTGTTTCACCGACCCAGCGCCAAGAATATATTAAACGCGTGAGAGATTTGGCAAAAGGCTGCGCCGAAGCGCATGTCGCGCGGGAGGCCTTACTTAATAAGACTAAAGTAAACCGGGGAGAATCTTTATGAAAAAATTATCCATAGTCAGCCTTGTCTTTTTAGCCGCTTGCCAGCAGGCATCCGCGCCCGCCGCCGTTAATATAGCAGAGGTCATCACCGTTTTGGATGTACCTGCCTCCGAAGCTGCGGATAGTGTTGCGGTGTCCAGATTGCCAGAAGGGTTTCCGCTTATCGCTGAAATGCAAATCTCAGAAACGCCCAAACATTGCGGTTTGTCAAAAACGCATTCAGCTCAAACAACGGACCCGCGTTTTGTCTTTACCTTTAAAGATATAGATGAGGCGACAGGCGATGCTTTATATCAAATTGGTGTTAATGGCCGCGTTAGAACGCTTAAGGAAACTAAGGCGTCTGACAATGGCGAGAGAAAGATACGCTTCTTTAAAACCGTAGATGCGCCCGAAGTCGAGATCATGGTTACCTTAGAAGCAGATGGTAGCCCTCAGAGTAGCGTTGTTGGCCGTGTCAAAGCGTGGGATGGCGGCTTCCCGCTTATGTGTGCTTATAACAGAATCGAAGTTCAGGGCGACTGCGACTTATTTATCGGAAACTAAATGGCTGAACTCCTCTTTGAAATATTCTGCGAAGAAATTCCGGCGCGTATGCAAGTGAAAGCGGGCAAGGATTTAGAAAAAGCGCTGACAGGCGGGCTGAAAGGGGCTGGCCTAGAGGTCAAAGACGTGCGCGTGCTGACGGGGCCGCGCCGCCTTATTTATGCGGCGGATGTGCCGCTGCGCTCACCTGATATCTCCGAGGAACGTAAGGGGCCAAAAGTGGGCTCAGCAGAGCGCGCACTTGAAGGTTTTATGCGCGCAGCAGGGCTGACGGATATATCCCAAGCGCAGATTAAGACCGACCCAAAGAAGGGCGAGTTTTATGTCGCCATTATTGAAAAAGCGGGCGCAGATACGGCGGATATTCTGGGCGAACTCATTCCAAATATCATGAATAGTTTCCCGTGGCCGAAATCGATGAAATCGGGAGACAGTAGTTTTCGCTGGGTACGGCCGCTGCAGTCCATGATTTGTCTGCTTGGCGGAAAAGTTGTTCCCGTGAGCGTGG
Source organism: uncultured Caulobacterales bacterium (assembly GCA_964522765.1). Taxonomy (GTDB): domain Bacteria; phylum Pseudomonadota; class Alphaproteobacteria; order Caulobacterales; family Maricaulaceae; genus Fretibacter. Next base: position 15,363 of record CAZFWZ010000062.1, read on the forward strand.
GCGGCGTTACGGCGAGCAATATGACTGAGGGCCACAGACGTCACGGCAAAGGGCCGTTTACTGTTAAAGACTTTGCGGATTACCAGAAGCAGCTTGAGGGTAAGGGCCATGTTATCTTGGACCCCGAAGCCCGCAAGGCGCTTATCCTGAAAGACGCGAAAGCGGCTTGCGCGGCTAAAGGCGTAGAGCTTGTTGAAGATATAGGACTGCTGAACGAGGTCGCAGGTCTTGCGGAATGGCCTGTAGTTATTCTCGGCGATATGGACCCAAGTTTCCTAGAGCTTCCTGCCGAGGTCATTCGCCTCTCGATGCGTACGCACCAGAAATATTTCGCGGTGAAAGAAAAAGGAAGTGATAAACTTGCGCCGCATTTTATTGTTGTGGCGAACCAAGCCGCGCCCGACGGCGGCACAGCGATTGCCAAGGGCAATAGCAAAGTCCTCTCAGCGCGCCTTGCCGATGCGCAGTTCTTCCAAAGCGAGGACGCCAAGAAAAAGCTTATCGACTATTACGATAAACTCGGCACGGTGGTATTTCATAAAAAGCTCGGCTCTATCAAAGATAAAGCTGAACGGGTTGCGGCGCTTGCAAAGGAACTTGCCCCGAAAGTCGGAGCCGACCCTAAGAAGGCAGAGCAAGCCGCGAAGCTCGCCAAATGTGATTTGGTCACGAATATGGTGATTGAGTTCACAAGCTTGCAGGGTCAGATTGGCGCGGATATGTACCGCGCGGAAGGTGGAGACGCCGCTATCTCCACTGCCATAGAGCAGCACTATAAACCGCAGGGGCCAAGCGATAGCGTCTCAAGCGAGCCAACGGCCATTGCCGTCGCGCTGGCGGATAAGCTTGATACGCTAGTAGGCTTTTGGGCCATTGATGAAAAACCAACAGGCAGCAAAGACCCCTATGCACTTCGGCGCGCGGCCCTAGGTGTTGTTCGGATTATTTTGGAGAATGGGGTTCGGTTGAATTTGAAGGATAGTGTTTTCCAATCTTCTGTACCCTTCGACCATATAAAAGAACTTAAGTTTGATGGAAGTGATCTATTTGATAGCCTCCTATCATTCATCCTAGACCGCCTCAAAGGCGACCTTCGCGATAAGGGCATG